>CADASK010000003.1 GCA_902790495.1 uncultured Eubacteriales bacterium | reverse complement strand
CAGACCATTGCCTGTCCATTGTACAACTTAGGCAATGAGATGTCCCTCGCCCATGGCTGGTTGCCATGAACATGGGGCAAATATATAGTAACAGGAGGTAATTCCCATGACCATGAATGATTTCCGCCTGGACGGCAAGGTCGCCTGGGTCACCGGCGCGTCCTACGGCATCGGCTTCGCCATCGCCTGCGCCCTGGCCGAGGCCGGTGCGACCATCGTCTTCAACGACCTGCACGAGGACAAGACCCAGATGGGCCGCGACGCCTACGCCGCCAAGGGCATCAAGGCCCACGGCTACACCGCCGACGTGACCAAGGAGGATCAGGTCGCCGAGCTGGTGAAGAAGATCGAGAGCGAGGTCGGCACCATCGACATCCTCGTCAACAACGCCGGCATCATCAAGCGCATCCCCATGGTGGAGATGAGCGCCGCCGACTGGCGCGCCGTCATCGACGTCGACCTGACCGCGCCCTTCATCTGCGCCAAGGCCGTGCTGCCCGGCATGATCGCCAAGGGCCACGGCAAGATCATCAACATCTGCTCCATGATGAGCGAGCTGGGCCGCGAGACCGTCTCCGCCTACGCGGCGGCCAAGGGCGGCCTCAAGATGCTGACCCGCAACATCTGCTCCGAGTACGGCGGGGCCAACATCCAGTGCAACGGCATCGGCCCCGGCTACATCGCCACGCCCCAGACCGCGCCCCTGCGCGAGCGTCAGCCCGACGGCAACCGCCATCCCTTCGACCAGTTCATCGTCGCCAAGACGCCCGCTGCCCGCTGGGGCACGCCCGAGGATCTGCAGGGTCCCGCCGTGTTCCTCGCCTCGGACGCCTCCAACTTCGTCAACGGCCACATCCTGTATGTCGACGGCGGCATCCTGGCCTACATCGGGAAGCAGCCATGAGCGGATACGAGCAGCTGAACCTGGGCCTGCGCCTGCACGACGCCAGGCCCAGCACCCTGGCTGAGCGCGCTGCGGTGGCCCGCGAGATGGGCTACACCTGCGCGCATCTCGCGCTCAGCAAGACCATCGACAAGAGCTACATGGAACCCGCCGCCCTGACCCCCGGCCTCGCCGACGCGGTGAAAGGCGACCTAGGCGGGCTGAGCGTCTCCGTGCTGGGCTGCTACCTGAACCTCGCCCACCCGGACTGGGACGCCTACCAGCAGATCCTGCGCAAGTACGTCGCGCATCTGCGCTTCAACACCTGGCTGGGCGCGGGCATGGTGGGCACCGAGACCGGCAGCCCCAACGCGGCCTACGCCTACGACCCCGAGACCACCCACAGCGACTGGGCGCTGGAGCTGTTCATCCGCCGCCTGGAGCCCGTGGTGCGCGCCGCGGAGCAGTTCGGCGTCATGATGGCCATCGAGCCGGTCTACAAGCACATTGTCTCCACGCCCCGGCGCGCCCGCCGCGTGCTGGACGCCATCGGCTCCCCCAACCTCGGCATCATCTTCGACCCGGTCAACCTGCTCCACCCGGACAACCTCGACCGTCGCGACGAGATCGTCGCCGAGGCCATCGAGCTGCTGGGCGAGGAGACGCTGACCATCCATCTGAAGGACTACCGCATCGATGAGAACGGGCAGATGATCTCCATCGCCGCCGGCACAGGCGAGATGGATTACAGCGCCGTGCTGCGCTTCGCCAAGGCGCGCAAGCCCTTCATCCAGATGACGCTGGAGAACACCAAGCCTGAGAACTGTATCCAGGCCAGGAAGTTCCTGATGGAGCTGGCGGAAGGACTGTAACAAATTCTTCTTTTGTACCCTTATACGACAGCAAATGTTCAACGCGGGCGGCGAAGGGGTGTAGGGGGCTCGGAGCGCCCGGAAAACGCCATGTTATGGAGTTTTCAGCGGAGAACGGGCGGCAGCCCTGGACCGACCGCAAAGCCCCCGGGTCGGCCCGCAGGCCGAAACCCCTGCTGTCATGACGAAAAAACCGTTCTGAAAACCACACGTTGCTTTCAGGACGGTTTTTCTGTGCCGGGACTTGTGCCCGGCGTGTCATTGCCTTATAATGGCAGCAGAGCAAACAGCTCTTTCTCTTCAGAATTGAAAAGGAGTGACCCGTATGAACGATTATGTCTCCAGGCGCAACGAACTGCTGGCGCAGAAGGTCATCAAGGGCCTGAACAGCCGCAACATGACCGGCCACTGGGCCGCCGACAAGGACGAGGCCCTGCGCATCGCCCTCTCCCTGATCCCCGAGGGCGCCAGCGTCACCATGGGCGGCGCGACCAGCGCCATCGAGATCGGCCTGGTGGACGCGGTGAAGAACGGCAGCTACGAGTTCCTCGACCGTGCCGTCGGCGATCCCCGCGAGGCCCTGCTGCGCGGCTACGGCGCGGACGTCTTCCTCAGCGGCGTCAACGCCATCACCGAGGACGGCGTGCTGGTGAACATCGACGGCAACGCCAACCGCGTCTCCTACATCTGCAACGGCCCGCGCAAGGTCATCATGATCGTGGGCATGAACAAGGTCTGCCCTGACGTGGACAGCGCCGTGAAGCGCGCCCGCTCCGTGGCCGCCGTGACCAACGCCCAGCGCTTCCCGGTGGACACCCCCTGCAAGAAGGTCGGCGCGTGCATGAACTGCAAGAGCATGGACACCATCTGCTGCCAGTTCCTCATCACCCGCTTCTCCCGCCACGCGGATCGCATCCATGTGATCCTCTGCAACGATGCGCTCGGCTTCTGAGACGGCACGCGGACGCGAGCCGCTCTCCGCGCGCGCCAGGGTCTCCGCGGCGCTGAACATCGCCTTCGCCCTCCTGGCCATCGGCAGCTGGCTGACCATGTTCCTCCGCGCCGGCGGCAACGGCCGGCTCGCCAGTGCTAACTGGGAGAGCCTGAAGTATTTCACCATCCTCTCCAACCTGCTGATGGCCGCGGCCGGCCTCCTGTGGGCCGCGCTGCTCCTGCGCCGCCGCACCTCGCACCGGACGCTGGTGCTCAAGTTCGCCGGCACGGTCTCGGTCTCCCTGACCTTCCTGACGGTGATGGTTTTCCTCGGCCCGATGTTCGGCTATCCGCCCATGTTCGCCGGGGTCAGCCTGCACCTGCACCTGACCGTGCCGGTGGTGGCCGCCCTCGATTTCGTCTTCCTCTGCCGCGAGGGTGAGCTGCGGGCCAAGGACGCCCTCTGGGGCGCGCTGCCCATGGCCCTCTACGGCGTGTGGTATGTGGGCAACAACCTGATCAACGGCGTCGGCGTCTGGCCGGCCACGAACGATTTCTACGGCTTCTTCACCTGGGGCAAGGGCGTCGCCGGCGTCATCGCGGTGGTGATGGTCATCGGCACCTGGGGCCTCGCGCATCTGCTGCGGTTCCTGCGCGGAAAAGTGATGGCGAAGTAAGCGCCAACAACCGAAACCAAACGTTACAAATGCTGCAAGGACGGCTGACCAGCCGTAATTGTTAACAATTGTAACGTTTTCTTTTATTATTTGAATTATATATTGCGTTTTTATGACGATATGTTACAATATGCACAAAAGGAGGTGAGCTGATGGCCAACGGAAAGGGCACACGCCTGGCTGCAGGCGCGGCGCTTTTAGCCGTCTGCGGCTCCATCGCAGCCAACGCGGTGACAGCCACGGACTGGCGCGCGCGCATGACAGACACCGAGAATCAGCTTGCCTACAGCCGCCAGCGGGAGCGCAAGCAGCAGGTGGAGCTGGAGCAGGTGCAGGAGGCCATCCCCCGCGTGCAGGCCACGCTGGACGAGCTGCTGCCCATGCGGGACATCGCCGCCAGCGAGGAGGCTGAGCTCCGCGCCGCCCGCAAGGAGGCCCGCGCCGCGGACAAGACGCTGACCGAGGCCGTCACTGCCAGCCAGCTGGCCGCCGACGAGGCCCGCGACGCCCTGCTGAGCGCCGTCAGCGAGGAGACCGGCCTGCTCAACGACGCGGGCGCGCTGTGGCTCGCCTTCCAGCGGCAGACGCCGGAGGGCCGCGTCCAGCAGGATCTGACCGCCCGCGCGCAGGAGGTGCGCCATGGGCACTAAACGAGGTCTGAACGCCCTGCTGTGCCTGGTGATCCTCGTGGCCGTCGGCCTGATCGTGGGCCTGTGGCAGAAGGGGCAGACCCGGGAGGCAGCCCTGCGCCAGACCGAGGCCGACCTGACCCAGAGCGAGAGCGCCTGGCAGGCCACCGCGGCCCAGAAGGAAGCCCTCCAGGCCGACCAGGCCGCCATCGAAAACAGCCTGCGGGACGCCGCCCTGGCCCTGCAGGAATCCATGGACAAATCCGCAAGCATCCGCCTGCAGCTGGCGACACTGACCGACCTGCGCCAGGAGAAGGAGGCCGAGGCGGCCCGCTGGCAGGAGCAGGCGGACACGCTGAACGGTCTCCTGCAGGAGATGACCAACGCCGACCGGGCCCTGCACGAGGCCTCCGAGGCCATGGAGGCAGGGCCGGACGCCCAGAAGCACGCGGCCCTGCAGCAGGCGATCCATGATGCCCTGCTGACCCGCCGCGCCGCCATCGAGGGGCTGCTGGACGTGCTGGACGAGGACGATCCCGCCGCCGGTTCCCTGTCGCTGATGCTGGTGGACACCGAGGCGCGATTGAGTGAGATGCACCTGAGCGGCGAAGAGAATCCCTGACGCCTTTTATCACATTGAATATTGCCAAACTACAGCGGACGGGCGAAGGTTTGCAAAGGGCTCGTAGCGCCCGGAAAACACCATGTTATGGAGTTTTCAGCGGAGAGCGGGCGGCAGCCCCGGACCGATCGCAAAGCCCTTTGCCCGCGCCCGCAGGCGCGGAACCCCCTGCCGCATCAAAAGCTCGGTCCATACCGAGCTTTTTTGTGCTCCCATCGCTCGCTGCGTTGCTTGCATTTCCGTCTCATATGGCCTATAATAGACCATCCTAAAAAGCCTCCGCACCCGGAGGGCGGAAAGGAGGGCCTCCATGTCCGCGTGGATTGCCGCCCAAAGCCAGGAAGCCCAGGCTCTGCTGGCGCTGACCATCATCTGGTTTTCCGGCTTCATCATGTCCAGGGCCACCAAGGCCTTCGGGCTTCCCAATGTCACGGGATACATCCTGGCCGGTGTGGCCATCGGCCCCTACTGCCTCGACCTGCTGCCCGCCCACCTCACGGGCGCCATGTCCTTCATGACGGACGCCGCCCTGGCGCTGATCGCCTTCGGCGTCGGCCGCTACATGAGCATCGATCACCTGCGCGGCCAGGGCCGCAAGGTCATCCTCCTCACCCTGATGGAATCCCTCACGGCGGCGGTGGTCGTCACCGCGGTGATGCTGCTGGTGTTCCGCCTGCCGCTGGCCTTCTCGCTGCTGCTGGGCGCCATCGCTTCGGCCACCGCCCCGGCCTCCAGCCTGATGACCATCCGCCAGTACAAGGCCAAGGGCGTCTTCGTCAACACCCTGATCCAGGTCGTCGCCATGGACGACGCCGTGTCCCTGCTGGCCTTCAGCCTGTGCGCCGCCATCGCCGCCCAGACGGACAGCCAGGTCACCCTCGAGAGCGTGCTGCTCCCCCTGGGCCTCAACGTCGCCATGCTCATCTTCTCCTACCTGATGGGCCGCCTGCTCTGCCTCATCCTGCAGGGCCGCTCCACCGACCACCGCGTGGTGCTGACCTGTGCCTTCATCACCCTGATCGCCGGCACCAGCGCCGCGCTGGACATCTCCCCGCTGCTGGGCTGCATGGTGCTGGGCGCGACGGTGATGAACTTCTCCCGCGACAAGGCCCTGTTCAAGCAGATGACCCGCGTCGCCCCGCCGGTCAACATGATGTTCTTCGTGCTCAGCGGCATGCGGCTGAACATCCACGCGCTGACCACGGTGGGCATCATCGGCGTGACCTATTTCGCCGTGCGCATCGTGGGCAAGTACCTCGGCGCGCGCTGGGGCGCCAAGCTGATCAAGTCCCCGCTGGAGGTGCAGCGCTATCTCGGCCTGGCCCTGATCCCCCAGGCCGGCGTCAGCATCGGTCTGGCCGTGTTGGCCCAGCGCATCCTGCCGGAGGAGAGCGGCATGCTGCTGTCCACCATCATCCTGTCCTCGTCGGTGCTCTATGAGATGATCGGCCCCCTGTGCGCCAAGCGCGCGCTGGTGCTCTCCGGCGCGATCCCCGCCCAGGCCTCCCCCATCCTCAGCCCCGACGGCAAGCCGCTGGCTCCGCCCGCCCCCGCGCCGAAGCCCGCCAGGGACGTCAGGGAGACCAAAGAGGCAAAGGAAGCCAAAGAGGTCAAGGACGCCAAGGAAACCAAGGACACCAAGGCCGCCAAGAACGCCAAGCCGCCCAAGAGCGACAAGAAGGAGAAGCCCGCCGCCGAGCGCGACGAGCATCCTCCCAAGAAGGACAAGAAGGCCGACAAGGCGGAAAAGACGGAGAAGCCCGAAAAGACAGAGAAGACCGAGAAAAGCGACAAGACGGACAAGGCCGCTGTCCCCGCAGCAGCGCCGGCCCAGGAAGCCGCCGACACGGGCAGAAAGCTGCTCGCCGCTCTGCGCAGCGCCCGCGGAAAGCGCCCGTGACCCTCGGCTCCCCCACACCGAACCCACGGCAAGGAGGTCGTTCATGATGAAGGGAAATCGTCCCCACGGCATGCTGGTATTGCTGCTGACGCTGCTCTGCCTCGCGTGCTGCGGCGCCGCCTGCGCGGACAGCCTTGTGCTCCCGGCGGACACGGTGGAGATCGGCGAGCAGGCCTTCATTTCGGACACGAGCCTGGACGAGGTGATTCTGCCGGAGGGGCTGCAGCGCATCGGCCCGAAAGCCTTCGCGAACAGCTCCGTGACGCGGGTGTACCTGCCCGCAGGCCTGACGGACATCGCGGCTGACGCCTTCGACGGCTGCAGCGCCATGGTCGGCCACGGCCTGCCGGATACGCCGGCCGCACTGTACTGCGCCGGGAAGGGCATCCCCTACGAGGCCTACACCACCCCGATAGAGGCGTTCACCTTTGAGCTGCTCGACGACACGACCGCGAAGATCACCGGGTACACCGGCAGCGCGTCCGCCGTCGTGATTCCCGCCATGGCGGACGAGACCCACGCGGTGACCGTCATCGGCTCCCTCTCGAAGAACAAGGATGTGGAGCGGGTCTACCTGCCGGAGGGGCTGACCGGGATTGGTGCCATGGCCTTCCAGGACTGCACCAGGCTCAGGGACGTGGTGTTCAACGAGGAGCTGCTGGAGATCGGCCGCGGTGCCTTCACCAACTGCACCGCGCTGCTGGACGCCGACCTGCCGGACTCGGTGACCTGGATCGACTACGACGCCTTCTCCGGCTGCACGGCCCTGCGCTCCTTCCGTTATCCGCTGCAGCTGGCCAAGGCGGGCTTTGTGGGCATCTTCAAAAACTGCCCGGCCCTGACGAGCGTCGCCGTCCCCGAGGGCGTCACCGACCTGGCTGAGCACATCTTCCACGGACACACAGCCCTGGAGCAGGTGCAGCTGCCCTCGACACTGAAGACCATTGGCCTAAGCGCGTTCAACGGCTGCGCTGCGCTGCAGAGCATCAGCCTGCCGGACAGCGTCACCGTCATCGGACAAGAAGCCTTCCGGGGCTGTGCGTTCACGGCCATCACCCTGCCCGCCTCGCTGGAAAAGCTGGACGTCTTCGCCTTTATGGACTGCGCCTCGCTTGTGGATGTCGCTTTCAACGACCAGCTGCAGAGGATCGAACGCGGTGTCTTCGCCAACTGCACGGCGCTGCTGGACGCTGATCTGCCGGACTCAGTGACCTGGATCGATTACGATGCCTTCTCCGGCTGCACTTCCCTGCGCACCTTCCGCTATCCGATGCAGCTGACCAAGGCGGGCTTTGTGGGCATCTTCAAAGACTGCCCGGCCCTGACGAGCGTCACCGTCCCCGAGGGCATCACCGACCTGGCGGAGCACATCTTCCAGGGACACACATCCCTGGAGCAGGTGCAGCTGCCCTCGACCCTGACGACCATCGGCACCAGCGCGTTCAACGGCTGCGCAGCGCTGCAGAGCATCAGCCTGCCGGACAGCATCACCGTCATCGGGATGGAAGCCTTCCGGGGCTGCGCGCTCACGGCCGTCACGCTGCCTGCCTCGCTGGAAAAGCTGGACGTCTTCGCCTTCAGGGACTGCGCCGCCCTCGTGGATGTGGTTTTCAACGATCGCCTGAAGGAGATCGGCCGCGGCGCGTTCCTGGGCTGCTCCTCGCTGCTGGACGCCGACCTGCCGGACTCCGTGACGACGATTGATTACGAGGCCTTCGACAATTGCACCTCCCTGCGCTCCTTCCATTATCCGCTGCAGCTGACCAAGGGCGGCTTTGTGGGCATCTTTGAAAACTGCCCGGCGCTCACGGATATCACCGTGCCCGAGGGCATCACGGTGCTGCCCAAGAACATGTTCAGGGAGCACGCCCATCTGAAGCACGTCACGCTGCCCTCAACGCTCAAGGAGATCGGAGACATGGCCTTCTACAATTGTACCGGCCTGGAGCACCTCTATATCCCCGGCGGCGTGACCAAGCTGGGCAACAACGTCTTCGGCAACTGCACGAACCTGACCGTCGAGAGCGAGTACGGCTCCGCGGCCATCACCTACTGCCAGGAGAACAACGTGCCCTGCGATTACCTCACGCTGATCAACCGCGTCGTGCCGACGGGCACCGAGTACGCGGGACAGATCGCGCGCATCCAAGGCAGGGTGGTCTCCCTGAACGCGGTGACGCTGGTCACCGTGACGCTGACCAACGAGGCCACAGGCGCGCAGATCCGGCAGCTCACCGTGAAGCCCAACGATATCAGCTACCAGATCTCCGCCCTGGACGGCCAGCTGGCGCTCAACAGCCTCGGCGCGGGCAGCTACCGCCTCACGGTCTATGCGGAGACGGCGCTGCTCAGCGGCACCCTGCTGAACCGCAGCTTCCGGGTGGCGGTGCTGCCCACGGTGACGGACGAGGATATCCTCGCCACCGTCGGCGTCTCCGAGGACCGCACAGCCCTGGTGGTCCGCGGCACGGTGCCCGCGGGCGACGACGGCCGCTCGGCGACCCTGCGCTTTGTCACCGAGCAGACCCATGAGATCATCGCCTCCATCACCATCCCCGTGCCGGAGGAAGGGCTGGAATTGGACAAGTTCCGCATCCTGCCCGACCTGGTTCAGGAGCTGACGACGGACTGGAGCTTTGACGAGGGCAGGACCCTGATGGAGCAGAACGGCGACCTGCTGGATCCCGTCACCAGCACAACCGATATCCACCTTCCGCGGGAAGTGATTGAGCGCGTGATGAATGAGAACATCTGGGTGGAGGTCTTCTGCGTCCGCACGGTGGGCGACATCGTCCAGAGCTGCTTCCGCTATCTCAGACAAACCATCAACGCCCTTGTCGAAGCATGGGTGAAATGAGAGGCAGGGCTGAACCCGCGCCATCGGCCCGCAGTCCGCAAAGACGGATCGCGGGCTTTTTCGCGCCCGCATCCGCAGGATTTACATAGATTTCGGCAGGAAAAACACCCCTTCCATAGAAATCAGAAAAGGAATAACTATGCGAAAGCGCAGGTGTTTTTCGTGATGAAAGAGCGTCGACCCGTCCGCAGGGCCGTTTCTGTGTTATTGGCTTCCTTCCTCGCCTTCGGCGCGTTTGCCGGGGCGCATCCCGCGCTGGCGCTGACCTCGGGCGAGCTGACCGCCCGCCGGGTGGTCAACGCCGACGGACAGATCACCGAGATGAGCTTCACCGACGCCTCGGGCCAGGTCGTGGTGGCCGAGGACGCGGGCTACGCCACGGTGCGCTACGAGTACCAGGGCGAGCTGCTCACGCGCACCTCCTATTATGACGAGAAGGGCCAGGCCTGCGAGGGCGCGATGGGTTGGGCCGTGTGTGCGAACGAATACAACGAGTTCGGAGAGATGACCCGCCGCGCCTACACCGACAGCCGGGGCGGCTACGTGATCGGCCCGGAGGGCTACGCGGTGTGCGAGATGGACTACAGCAACCACCGCATGACCCAGACCCGCAACTACGGCGCGGACGCCAAGCCCCTGGACTCCCCCGCCCTCTACGCCACCCACACCATCACCTGGGCGGTCAAGGGCGAGAACACCGTGAAGGCCACCGAGAGCTACAAGCGCGCGGACGGCAAGGGCTTCGTGTGCGCCGAGGGCTACGCCAGCGCCGAGTGGAGCTGGTCGGAGGACGGCGAGACCCGCCTGCTGGCCCGCTACCTGGACGAGCGCGGCAGCCTGGCGGTCAACACCCGCCTGGGCTGGGCCATGGAGGAGCGCTCGCTGGACGAGCGGGGCCGCCTGGTGAAGGAGGCCTACTACGGCGCGGCGAAGGAGAAGGTGCCCGGGCCCCAGGGCTACGCCTCTATGACCGTGGAGTACCGCACGGGCCGGCAGAACACATGCACCCGCAGCTACTTTGACACCGAGGACAAGCCCTTCGAGACGGCGGACGGCTACTGTGCCGTGCTGCAGATCCTGGGCGTGAAGAACCGCGTGGAGAGCGAGCGCTTCCTGGACAGCAAGGGTGAGCGCACCGAGACCGCCCTGGGCTACAGCCGCATCGACTACAACTACGACGGCAAGAACAACGTGACCCGCCGCCAGTATTTCGGCCTCAACGACAAGCTGATGGTCGTGCCCTCCTTCGGCTACGCCCGGGAGTGCTCCAACTGGAGCGGCAGCCTGCTGCGCGAGGTCTACTACGAGGACGCGAACCGCAAGCCCGCCACCTGCGCCGAGGGCTATTACAAGATCACCTACAAGTACGACAAGGCGGGGATGCTGACCGGCATCCTCTACATGGGCACGGACGGCAAGCGCGTCAACGGCCCGGACGGCTACGCCTCCGCCGAATACACCTACGACGCCCTGGGCCACAAGACCAGCGAGGTCTACCTGGACTCCATCGGCGGCGAGATGGTGGACAACGCCGGCGTCAGCCAGCGCCGCTACACCTGGCAGAACGACCGCATCGCCAGCGTCGCCTGCTACCGCAACAGCAAGCCCGCCGTGAGCGCCGAGGGCTGGCACAGCGTCCGCTACACCTACACGGCGGACGGCCAGGTGGAGACCGAGCGCTATTACAACGAGAACGGCCAGCCCGTGGTCATCAAGGGCGGCTACGCCTCCCTGCGCAACGAGTACGGCGCGGGCGGCGAGCTGATCACCACCCGCTACTATGACATCGACGGCCGCATGACCCTCCTGGCCGGCGAGGAGTACGCCTACACCCGCCGTGAGAACAGCGCGGACGGCTCCTCCTACACCCTCACCTTCTACGGCGTGGACGACCGCCCCGTGGTGCTCAAGGCGGGCTACGCCGCCGTGCGCCGCGTGCTGGACGCGGACAAGAACATCGTCGAGGAGACCTACCTGGACGCCGACGGCCAGCTGACGGACATCGCCGAGGGCTACGCCGTGGTGCGCAAGGACTGGAACGCGGACGGCCAGGTGACCCATGAGGCCTATCTGCGCGCCGACGGCACCCCCGCCAGCCTGCACGGGGCCGCCACCCGCAACTTCACCTACGACAAGGACGGCAAGCTGACCGGCGTGACCTACGCCGACGGCACCGGCGCGCCGATGCTCACCGACGAGGGCTATGCCTCCGTCAGCTATGAGTACGACCTGGCCGGGAACATCACCGCCGAATACTACCAGGGCCTGGACGGCCAGCTGGTGGACACGGCCTCCGGCTACGCCGTGGTGCGCAAGGACTGGGACAAGAACCACTACCTGGTGTGGCAGGGCTGGTTTGACACCCGGGACGCCTCCGTCGATTTGGGCGAGGGCTACGCGGCCGTGGAGTATGAGAACGACGAGCAGGGCCGCGTGACGCTGGAGCGCTACGAGGGCGTCAACGGCCTGAAGACCGAGACCAAGGGCGGCTACTGGCAGAAGAGCTTCGCCTACGGCAAGGACGGCAGCGTCACCGAGACCTACCTGGACAAGAGCGGCAAGCCCGTGGAGACCGCCGACGGCTACGCCTCCGTGCAGCTCACCCGGGACGACAAGGGCCGCATCGTGCGGCAGATCTGGTATGACCTGAACGGCAGGGCCGCCGTGACCGCCGACGGCTACGCGGGCGTGGCCTGGGCCTATGATGCGGCGGGCCGCCTGGGCGAGGTCACCTACCTGGACGAAAGCGGCCAGCCCACCGACTGCGCGGACGGCTACGCCCGGGTGGCCTACGTCTATGACGCCCAGGGCCGCGTGGCCGGCGAATGGTACTTCGACGGCGAGGGCCAGCTGACCCTCAGCCGCGAGGGCTACGCGGGCATCCGCACCGTGCGCGACGAGGCGGGGCGCGTCACCGAGCAGACCTGGTACGGCCCCGACGGCCAGCCCATGACCCAGGGCGACACCTGGGCCACCGTGCAGTACGCCTACGACGAGGCCGGCAACGTGACCCTCACCCGCTACATCGACAGCGAAAACCGCCTGGTGCGCTGCCGCGAGGGCTGGGCCGAGCGCCGCAGAACCTATGACGCCGACGAGAACATCCTCTCCGAGAGCTTCTTTGACGAGGCCCTGCAGCCCGTAGACCCCGGCGTGGGCTACGCGGCGGTGGAGCGCGCCTACGACGAGGACGGCCGCCTGGTGGCGGAGACCTGGACGGGCGCGGACGGCCGCGGCGCGCCCCAGGGCGACACCTACAGCAGCTACCGCGTGCGCTACGACGAGCGCAACCGCCTCGTGGAGGAGAACTACATGGACGCGGACGCCCAGCCGGTGGACACCCTCGCGGGCTACGCGCGGGCGGAACGCCGCTACGACGCCGCCGGCCACGTCGTCTTTGAGCGCACCTCCACCGCGGAGGAGATTGCCTCCGGCACGGTGAAGCCCGCGGCGGAATACACCTACGACGCGAAGGGCAACGTGACAGCCGAGCGCTGGCTGAACGCGGCGGGCAATCCCACCGCCGGCCCTGACGGCTGGATGGAGATCCGCCGCCAGTGGAGTCAGGACGGCGTTCTCACGGAGGAGAGCTTCTTCACCGCGGGCGGCGAGGGCAGCGTGCGCGTCGCCTACGGCGCCGAGGGCCTGGAGACCTCCCGCACCTGGCTCAACGCCCAGGGCCAGGCCGTGACCGGCGACGAGGGCTGGGCCACGGCGGAATACACCCGCGACGCGAAGGGCCGCGTGACCATGATCCGCTACCTGGACGAGGCCGGGCTGCCCGCCCGCAGCGCCTCGGGCTGCAGCGCCGTGATGTACACCTACAACGATCAGGACCTCGTGACCAGCGAGCGCTACCTGGATGAAAACGGCAGCCTGACCCTGGCCGGCGGCTATGCGGCCGTCGCCTACGAGTACAACGCCGAGGGTCTGGCGATCTTCACCGCCTACTACGGCACGGACGGCCAGCTGAAGGCCCAGGAGGACGGCTGCGCCGCCGTCAGCACCCAGTACGACGCCGCGGGACGGCCTGCCGCCGTCATCCGCTACGGCGCGGACGGCCAGCCCCTGCGCACCGGCTGGGCTTCCCACCGCACGGTCTATGACGGGGCCGGCAACGCGGTGATGGAGGCCTGGTTCGACGCGGCCGGCCAGAGCGCCCCGGCGGACGGCGAGTCCTACGTGACCCTTCGCCGCACCTTCAGCGAGGCGGATCACACCCTCACAGAGAGCTATTACAACGCCTACGGCCAGCCGACGGCCTGCGCGGCGGGCTGGGCGCAGGTGCGCTATGTCATGAACAGCAACGGCCAGATCACCGAGGAGCGCTGGTTCGGCACGGACGGCCAGCCCTGGGCCAGGGACGGCGCGCAGTGGGTCGGCAGCCGATACATCCTCGACGACGCCGGCCATGTGCAGGAGGCCATCTGCCTGGACGCGGACGGCCAGCCCGTGGTCAGCGCCGAGGGCTACGCGGACATCGTCTACCAGTATGACGAGGACGGCCGGGTGACCTACGAGGCCTGGTTTGACGCCTCGGGCGAGCCCGCGGTGCTTGCCGGTGGCTATGCGGCCGTGACCCGGGATTACGACAGCTTCGGCTGCCTGGTGCTGGAGCGCTTCTACGACGCGGACGGCGCACTGACCGAGAACGCCGACGGCTACGCGGAGATCTACCGCGAGCACGACGAGGCCGGCCGGGTGACCCGCGAGACCTACGCCGACGCGGACTACCAGCCCACCTCCGGCAACGACACCTTCAGCGAGCGCCGCATGGACTACGACGAGGCAGGCCGGCTGATCCGCGAAAGCCTCTACGACATCGACGGCGGCCTGATCGCCTGCCTCGACGGCTGGGCCGAGACGGTCTACACCTACGGCGCGGACGGCGAGCTGGAGACCATGGAGCGGCTGGACGAGGAAGGGCTTCCTGCGCCGGTTGTGGAGTAATTTCTTATGTGTATGGAGGAACAACAAATGTTCAAACAGGTGGTGGCCCTGTTCTTATGCGCATGCACGCTGCTGTGCCTGGTGACCGCAGCAGCGGAAGCCCCCGGCGACCCGCTGGCGCCCTTCATCCTCCACCACGGAGACCGCAGCGTCCCGAAGATTGCCATCACCGTCGACGACTGCTACAAAACCTCCAGGCAATGGCTTGAGAGGGACGTGGAGCTCTGCCGGGAGTACGGTATCGCCATGACCTTCTTCCCGCTGGTGCACACGGGCTGCATGGGCGAAAAGAACCGCGCGCTGTGGCAGTCCGTGCTGGACAGCGGCTGTGAGATCGGTACCCACACCTACTCCCACATGAAGATGGGCAACCGCGACCTGCGCGGCCTCATCGGCTGCATGGGCCACGCCCAGGAGGCCCTGGACGAGACCCTGGGCTACCATTACCCGATCCGCTGGCTCCGGCCGCCCTACGGCTCCGTGGAGACCGGCAAGAAGAGCTCGGAGAACGAGGTCATCCGCGCCATCGAAAAGTGCGGCTTCGACCACATTGTTCACTGGGACGTCAGCGAGACCAAGGACATGAAGCGGGCACTCCAGGACATCCAGAACGGCAGCATCCTGCTCTTCCACGCGAAGAAGAAGGACACGCTGTTCCTGGAGGAACTGATCCCCGAGCTGCAGGCGCGGGGCTTTGAGCTGGTGACGGTGAGCGAGCTGTTCGGGTTTGAGCCGCCCAAGGCCGGCGGCGAGAAGTATGTCTACGACTGGGACGCCTTCCGCAACGCACATTGAGAGAACAAATACCGTTGGTTTTGCGACCGGCGGTATTTTATTGCTTTTCCCTGCACAGATAAGCTATCGGCTTGCAGAGGGTTTGCGTCTGCAGAGGATTTCGCCGCCTGCGGGCGGCGACCAGAGGCTTTCCGATCGCCTCTGGACTCTTCGGGGTTTCAAAACCTTGCCCAGCCCGTGAAACAATGCTTGACCATCGACGTGAAACAATCTATAATAGAGAATCGTATGAGTATGCGCGCCGCGCCGTGAGGGCGCCGGCGGAAAGGGTGCTGTGATGGGCAAGACGATTGCGGTGACCAACCAGAAAGGCGGCGTGGGCAAAACCACCACCGCCGTCAACCTCTCGGCCCTGCTGGGCGAGATGGGTCAGCGGGTGCTGCTGGTCGACCTCGACCCCCAGGGCAACACCACCTCCGGCCTGGGCATGGAGGCCGGCGAGAACAGCGTCTACGAGGCCCTGCTGGGCCAGCTGCCCCTGCGCGCCTGCGTGGAGGAGACGCCCTGGAAGAACCTCTCCCTCGTGCCGGGCGACATCCGGCTGGCCGGGGCCGAGGTGGAGCTGGTGAACGCCGAGCGGCGCGAGTTCCAGCTCAAGAAGGCGATCTCCGCCCTGAAAAACGATTATGATTACATCCTGGTGGACTGCCCGCCGTCCCTGGGCCTTCTGACCCTGAACGCCCTGGCTGCGGCGGACACCGTGCTGATCCCGATCCAGTGCGAATACTATGCCCTGGAGGGCGTCACCAGCCTGATGAACACGGTCACCCGCGTCCGCCGCTCGCTGAACCCCGCCCTGGACATCGAGGGCGTGCTGCTGACCATGCTGGACGGCCGCACCAACCTCGGCCTGCAGGTGGTAGATCAGGTGAAGAAGCACTTCCGCCAGAAGGTCTACGCCGCGACGATCCCGCGCAGCGTGCGCCTGGGCGAAGCTCCCTCCCACGGCGAGCCCATCCACGTCTACGATCCCAAGTCCACCGGCGCCATGGCCTACCGCGCCCTGGCCGCCGAGTTCCTCACCCGCAACGGCACCGAAGCGCCCGTGTGGGAGGAGCCCAAGAAGGACAAGGACAAAAAGAAGAAGAAAGACAAGAGCAAGGACAAGAAAAAGAAGAAGGACTGATACCCGATGCCCAAGAAGCCCCACGGCCTCGGCCGCGGCCTGGACGTGCTGCTGCCCGAGACCCTCGACAGCGGCGAAAACCTGCGCGAGATCCCCATCGGGGACATCGACACCAACCCCGACCAGCCCCGCCAGACCTTCCCGGAGGAGACCATCACCCAGCTGGCCCAGTCCATCCGCGACCAGGGCGTACTGCAGCCCCTGCTGGTGACGCCGACCCCCGGCGGGCGCTACCGCATCGTGGCGGGCGAGCGCCGCTGGCGGGCCGCACGGCAGGCCGGTCTCACCCAGGTGCCCTGCGTGGTGCGGGAGCTGGAGCTGAGCCGGCAGATGGAGATCGCCCTGATCGAAAACCTGCAGCGCGAGGACCTGAACCCCATGGAGACCGCCATGGGCATCCGCGCGCTGATGGACGAGTGCGGCTACACCCAGGAGGCCGCCGCCCAGCGCGTGGCCAAGAGCCGCCCCGCCGTGGCCAACCTGCTCCGCCTGCTCACCCTGCCGGACGAGATCGCCGAGATGATCCGCGAGGGCGTGCTCTCCGCGGGCCACGGGCGCGTGCTGGCAGGCCTGGAGACGGACGAGGAGCGGCTGCAGCTGGCGCGGCTGAGCGCCCAGGAGGGCTGGAGCGTGCGTCAGCTGGAGGCTGAGGCCGCCCGCCGCCGGGAGAGTGTCGCCGACAGAAAACCGAAGCCTCAGCCCAAGCCCCGGCCGGTGGAGCTGACCGACCTGGAGAACCGCATCCGCGAGACCATGGGCGTGCGCGCCGCCGTGAAGGGCAGTGTGAAGAAGGGGCGCATCGTGCTGCAGTATTACTCGCGGGACGAGCTGGAGCGGTTTAACGAGATCCTGATGAGGATGGAGGCGCTGGCGGCGGAGGGGAATTGACACCTGCCCCCTTGGCTCTCCCTCTGGGAGAGCTGTCGAGCGAAGCGAAACTGAAAGGGCTCCCACAGCAGGGGTTTCGGCCTGTGGGCCGACCCGGGGGCTTTGCGATCGGTCCAGGGCTGCCGCCCGTTCTCCGCTGAAAACTCCATAACATGGAATTTTCCGGGCGCTCCGAACCTCCGGGATCCCTTCGCAGCCGCCTTATCCCTGGCTCCCCTATGAGGGGAGCTGTCATCGCGTCAGCGATGACTGAGGGGTTGGCTCCGCGAGCGGCAGAGATTCCGCGCCTGCGGGCGCGGGCAAAGGGCTTTGCGATCGGTCCGGGGCTGCCGCCCGTTCTCCGCTGAAAACTCCATAACATGGTGTTTTCCGGGCGCTACGAGCCCTTTGCAAACCTTCGCTGCCTCCGTAACAATTTGGGTGTTGACTGAGAACTGTTTTGCAAGGAGACAGATACTCCCATGGCGAAAGAACCATTGCCCAAGCTCCCTTACTGGGATGGGCCGCTGTCCCATCCGTTCTATTCCCATGTGGTCAAGCGTGTGCTGGACTTTGTCCTGGCGCTGATCCTGCTGATCCCGGCCTCGGTGGTCATGCTGCCGCTGGCCCTCTGGGTCAAGCTGGACTCCCCCGGCCCCGTGCTCTACAAGGCCGTGCGCGGAGGCTACCACAACCAGCCCTTCCTGATCTATAAGTTCCGCTCCATGGTTGTGGGCGCGGACAAGACCGGCGGCACCACCGCCCTGGGCGACAGCCGCGTGACCCGCGCGGGCCGCGTCATGCGCCGCCTGAAGCTGGACGAGCTGCCCCAGCTGTTCAACATCCTCAAGGGCGACATGTCCTTCGTAGGCCCGCGGCCGGAGCTGCTGCTCTACACCACCCAGTACACCAAGGAGCAGGAGTGCATCATGTGGGTGCGCCCCGGCATCACCGACCGCTCGTCCATCGTGTTCATCGCCCAGGACGAGATCATCGGCACGGAGAACCCCGTGGAAAACTTCGAGAAATATGTGCTGCCCGAGAAGAACCGCCTGCGGGTGGAATACGCCCTGCACCAGTCCTTCGGGCTGGACGCCGGTCTCTTCTTCGAGACCATCGGCGGCGTGTTCGGAAAGGCGAAGGACATGCAGGCCGAGCATCACCAGGGCGGCAAGGAGGCGCGACATGGCTGAGACAGCTGAGATAGAGATGAGCTACACCGAGCGGACGCACAGCGCCTTTCCCGGCGGCGTGTGCGACACAAGCGATCCCGCCGTGCTGGCCTGGCTGATCCGCCGCCACGGCCTGGAGATGACCCACCTGAGCAAGGGCAGCCACATCGGCGCGATCTTCTCCCTGGCGGAGCTCATGGCCGTGCTCTACACCCGGGCGCTGAACGTGGACCCGGAGCATCCGACAGCCCCGGACCGTGACCGCATGATCCTCTCCAAGGGCCACGCGGGCGCGGCGGTCTACGCGGCCCTGGCGGAGCGCGGCTTCTTCCCCGTGGAGGAGCTGAAGACCCACTACCAGAACGGCTCGCGCCTCTCCGGCCACGTCAGCCACAAGGGCGTGCCCGGCGTGGAGATGTCCACCGGCTCCCTCGGCCACGGCCTGGCCACCGCCGCGGGCATGGCCATGGGCGCAAGGCTGGACGGCAAGACCTGGCGCACCTGGTGCGTGCTGGGCGACGGCGAGTGCGACGAGGGCTCCGTGTGGGAGGCCGCGCTGCAGGCCGCGCACTACGGCCTGGACAATCTCGTCGCCGTGGTGGATCACAACCGGATGCAGTCCCTGGATTTCTGCGAGAACACCATCCGCCTGGAGCCCTTCGCGGAGAAGTGGCGCGCCTTCGGCTGGCGGGCCATCGAGGTGGACGGCCACGACATCGCCGCCCTGACCGAGGCCATGGAGCAGGCGAAGGCCGCCCTGGGCAGCGGAAAGCCCACCGTCATCATCGCCGACACGGTGAAGGGCAAGGGCGTATCCTTCATGGAGAACAACATCCTCTGGCACTACCGCAGCCCGCAGGGCGAAGAGTATGAGGCCGCCCTCAAGGAACTGGAGGCGCACAGACCATGAGAGACGCATTTGTGCGCGCGCTGATGCGCGAAGCCGCCGCGGACGATCGGATCACCCTGATCACCGGCGACCTGGGCTTTGGCGTGCTCAAGCCCTTCTGGGAGACCTATCCGAAGCAGTTCATCAACGCGGGCATCGCCGAGCAGGGCATGACCAGCATGGCCTCGGGCCTGGCGCGGACGGGCCGCACCGTGCTGACCTATTCCATCGGCAACTTCCCGACCCTGCGCTGCCTGGAGCAGATCCGCAACGACTGCGCCTACCACGAGGCCAACGTCAAGGTGGTGTGCGTGGGCGGCGGCTTTGTGTACGGCTCCCTCGGCATGAGCCATCACGCCACCGAGGACATGGCCGTCATCCGCGCCCTGCCCGGCGTCACCGTATTCACCCCCGGCGATCCGGCGGAGGTGGAGGCCGTGGTGCCCGAGATGCTGCGCACCCCCGGCACCTGCTACCTGCGGCTGGGCCGCGGCGGCGAGCCGACGCTTCACACGAAGCCCATCGAGGGCTGGCGTCTCCCCCAGGCCCTGACCCTGCGCGAAGGCAGCGACGTCGCCCTGCTCTCGGCCGGCGGCATCCTGACCCAGACCGTCTCCGCCGCGGAAAAGCTGGCAGCCCAGGGCGTCAGCGCCGAGGTGGTGTCCTTCCCGTCCATCAAGCCCATCGACCGGGAGAAGATCCTCGAGCTGGCCCGGCGCTTCCCGCTGCTGGTCACCGTCGAGGAGCACACGGTGGTGGGCGGCTTCGGCTCGGCCGTGGCCGAGGTCGTGGCGGATGAGGGCCTCCCCTGCCGCGTCAAGCGCATCGGCATGCCCGACATCTACTCCTCCATCGTGGGCACCCAGCAGTACCTGCGCGGCGTCTACGGGATGGATGATGAGGCCATCTGCAAGAAGACCCTGGAGTGGCTGAAACCATAATATCCACAGCTCACCTTCCCAAAAGCCCCTGACCCGCGCCCGCAGGCGCGGAACCCCTGCGTCACGCAAAAAGAAATCACTCCGTTTGAATAGGAGTATGCCTTATGGCTGAACAAACCAAACTTTCCCTCGACGCCATTCACGCCGAGCTGCTGGAGCAGCTCCGCGACATCACCGCGGTGTGCGACCGCCACCACATCCAGTACAACATGATGTGCGGCTCCCTGCTGGGGGCCGTGCGCCACAAGGGCTTCATCCCCTGGGACGACGACGTGGACCTCCTCATCACCCGCGAGGAGTTCGAGCGCTTCCGCGTGGTCTACCCGAAGGAGTGCGACAAGCGCTTCGAGCTGACCTACCTGAACACGTGGACGCCCCGCGTGATGAACCGCGATCCGGAGAAGGCCGCCGCCTTCACCGACCTGTTCATCCTCGACCATGTGCCGCCGGAGGGCTTCCAGCGCAAGTGGTGGTTCCTGCGGCTGCACCTGCTGCAGGGCATGCTGAAGCGGAATGTGGACTACAGCCGCTTCGGGCTGAAAAACCGCATCCTCCTGCGGGTGACGCACCTGATGGGCCTGCCCTTCTCCACGAAGTGGAAGACCAGCCGCTATGAGAAGATCTCCACGAAGTACAAGACGGGCGACGACCTGTGCATGAGCAACGGTGCGTTTGAGCTGATGATGCACATCTGGCATCCGGAGCAGTTTGCGGAGAAGATGACCGTGCCCTTCGAGGGCATCCCGGTGCTGATTCCTGTGAAGTATGACGAGGTGCTGACGATTCTCTTCGGGGCGGATTATATGACACCGCCGCCGGAGAGTGAGAGAGTTGCCAAACATCTTGACGTTTAAGAAAAGTCTTTCTCCTCGTCTTTCCTTTGCATGGGGTTCCGCGCCTGCGGGCGCGGGCAGGGGGCTTTGCGATCGCCCCCTGCACCCCTTCGCATCGCCTCCTTTCATGCTGCGGTTTAGCGCACACTTGGTTATCGTGTAAGACAGAATAGGATTTTCATGGACATGATTTTCTGCCCGCTGTACTCTGGGTCCAGCGGAAACTGCCTGTTTGTGCAATACGGGAACACACGCCTGCTCATCGACGCGGGGCGCTCCGGCAAGATGATCACCGACGCACTGAGGTTCATCGGCGTGGAGCCGGGGAGCATCGACGCCCTGCTCATCACCCACGAGCACAGCGACCACATCGCCGGGGCCGGCATCCTCGCCCGCAGGTACGGCATCCCGATCTACGCCACGGAGCTGACCTGGCAGGCCATGACCGGCAAGCTCGGCAGCGTCCCCGCCGGGCTCGCGCGGGTCTTCGACCGTTCCAGCGACTTCTACCTGGGCGACATCGGTGTGGTGCCCTTCGCCATCCCCCACGACGCGGCGGAGCCCTGCGGCTTCCGGCTGTGGGGCAGCGGGGTCAGCCTTTCCACCGCCACGGACATCGGCCACTACACCGAGAGCGTGCACAGCGCCATCTCCGGCAGCGACCTGATCCTGCTGGAGAGCAACCATGACCCCGACATGCTGCGGTGCAACCCGCACTACAGCGCCGCGCTGAAGAGACGCATCCTCTCCAACCACGGCCACCTGAGCAACGAAGCCTGCGCGGAGGCCATTGTCCGCCTGGCGGAGGCCGGCACCCGCAGCCTGATCCTCGGCCACCTCTCCGGGGAGAACAACACGCCCAGCCTCGCGCTGACCACCAGCGAGAACCGCGTGGAGCTGGAGGGCATGCGCCTGGGCGAGGATATCCGGATTGATCTGGCCTGGCGGGATCGCGTGGGCGGGGTGTATACGCTCGCCCAGCCCGATGCGGTTGCGCTCGCTTGATAAGCCTTCCCCCTTCTGGGGGAAGGTGGCAGCGTCGCAAGACGCTGACGGATGAGGGTCTGCACTCTTATGCAAAAGGATTTCGCCGCCTGCGGGCGGCGACCAGGGCTTTCCGATCGCCCTGGACCTTCGGGCCGCACCTTTTCGCAGCTTGAAAAAAAGGCGACGCGAAGGGGTGCAGGGGGCGATCGCAAAGCCCCCTGCCCGCGCCCGCAGGCGCGGAACCTGCTCCTGCATTCAGCATATGAATGCATTTCTTTAAAAAACATTTGCCGAAAGGAGACCACGCCATGATCCTCCTGGCCTTACAGGGCGTCCGCAAGAGCTTTGGCACCAACGAGGTGCTCAAGGACGTTTCGTTCACCCTGCAGGACGGGGAGCGCATGGGCCTGGTCGGCGTCAACGGCAGCGGCAAATCCACCCTGATGAAGATCCTCGCGGGGCTGGAGACCTCCGACGGCGGCACCATCACCCAGCAGAAGGGCCTGCGCTTCGGCTACCTGGCCCAGCAGGGCGAGGTGGACGAAAGCCGCACCGTGCTGGAGGAGCTGGAGAGCGTCTTCGAGCCGGTGGTCGCCATGGAGCAGCAGCTCCGCGCCTTGGAGGAGCAGATGGCCGACGCCGCCGAGGACGCCGACCTCCTGCGCCGTCTGGGCAGCCAGTACGACCAGCTGACCCGGGACTTCGAGCGCGCCAACGGCTACGGCTGGCGCTCCACCGTGCAGGGCGTGCTGGCCGGCCTCGGCTTCCGCAAGGATCAGCAGGGACAGCGGGCGGCGCTGCTCTCCGGCGGCGAGCGCACCCGGCTCTGCCTGGGCCGCATGCTGCTGACCGAGCCGGACATCCTGCTGCTGGACGAGCCCACCAACCACCTGGACCTGAAGTCCATCGCCTGGCTGGAGGATTACCTGAACAGCTACCGCGGGGCCGTGCTGCTCATCAGCCACGACCGCGCCTTCATGGATCACGTGTGCGGCCGCATCGGCGAGCTGCTCTTCGGCACCGTGGAGTGCTACAACGGCAACTACACCGACTACATCGGCCAGCGCGCCGAGCGCTTCGAGATCCGCCGCAAGGCCTGGCAGATGCAGCAGCGGGAGATCGCGCGGCAGGAGGCCATCATCGCCCGCTACCGCTCCTTCAACCGGGAGAAATCCATCCGCGCCGCCGAGAGCCGCGAGAAGCGGCTGGAGAAGCTGGAGCGCCTGGAGCGGCCCGAGGACGAGAGCGCCATCCGCTTCCGCTTCGAGTGCCGCCGCCGCACCGGCGACGACGTGCTGATGATCGAGGAGCTGGGCAAGGGCTACGACGGCCGCACCCTCTTCGACGGGGTGAACCTGCACCTGCGCGCCGGCGACCGCTGCGCCCTCATCGGCGACAACGGCACGGGCAAATCCACCCTGCTCAAGTGCATCGTGGGCGAGGAAAAGCCCGACCGGGGCGTCATCCGCTTCGGCACCGGCGTGGACATCGGCTACTACGACCAGCACCAGGCCAAGCTGCACCCCATGAAGACCGTGCTGGACGAGGTCTGGGACGACTTCCGCCGCCTGGATCAGACCGAGGTGCGCGGCGCGCTGGGGCTGTTCCTCTTCACCGGCGACGACGTGTTGATGCCCATCGACACCCTCTCCGGCGGCGAGAAGGGCCGCGTCGCCCTCACCAAGCTGATGCTGCACAAGGACAACCTGCTCCTGCTGGACGAGCCCACCAACCACCTGGACATGGACAGCCGCGAGGTGCTGGAGCAGGCCCTGCAGGATTTCCCCGGCACCATCCTCGCCATCAGCCACGACCGGTACTTCATCAACCGCTTTGCCGAGAAGGTGCTGGTGCTCCAGGACGGCCACATCGACGAGTACCTGGGCAACTACGACGACTACTTCGAGAAGATTAACCGGGAGATGCCGCCGGACGGCAGCCTGCCCGCCCAGACCCGCACCGCCCAGCAGAAGGAGAAGCGGCGCTCCCGCGAGGAGCAGCAGCGCCAGAAGGCCCTTGCCCTGGCGGTGAAGGAGGCCGAGGCCGCCGTGATGCGCGCCGAGGAGGAGGCCGCCGAGCTGGAGGCCCGCCTCGCCGCCCCGGAGACCTACCAGGACGCCGCCCTCGCCGCCGAGCTGGCGAAGAGCTACCAGCGCAAGAAGGACGAGATCGCCCAGCTCTACGAGAAGTGGGAGGCGCTGGAAGCCGAGGCGGCGGAATGACAGACAGATGCATACAAAAACCATGCGAAGCCTCAAACCCTCGCATGGTTTTTCTGTATTCCCCATGGCTGGACCGCCGCTTCCCAGGCGCATCCGGCCGAGATTGTATCTTAGCTGTTTTCCCCCAGCACCCCGCTTCTCAGGAACCACGTGGGCGTGCAGCTCCAGGCGTGGCAGTAGCTGTTGACCACCGGGGAGCCGTAGGGGGATTCGTCGGGGTCGGCGGGATTGAACAGCTCCCAGAAGGTGTCCGCGCCGCTGTTCACCATCGCGCCCCAGTAGTCCCGGATGACCTGGCGCGCTTCCTGCCTCCGGCCGACGAGGCACAGGGCCTCGGCGTAGTGGTGCATCATGTAGGGCGTCACCATGGCCAGGGCCTCGGGGCAGGCCGCGGCGGCGTCCAGGCAGGCACGCGCCTCCTCGCCGGTCACGGCGCCGGCCAGGATGGCCCACACCTGGGAGGCCCGGGAGATCTGCCGCTCTGCGCCGCTGACAAACAGATGGCGCCCGCGGTCGTACCAGTGGGCGAGCATGGCGGCCTTCCGCGTCTCAATCAGACCGGCCAGCGCCGGATCCTCCTTCAGCTGCAGGGCGGCCTGGGCGCAATAGAGCCAGACGGCCTGGGCGGAGCACTGCTTGTTCAGCTGCAGGTTCCAGTCCACAAAGCACCAGCCCAGCTGATCGCTGTCCCGGATGAGCTGGGTTTCGGGGTCAAACCGCTCCTCCGCCAGCTTCAGCTGATGCAGCGCCAGCGGCAGCAGCTCCTCCCCCGTCTCCCGGTCGCCGCTGGCCTGGACATACTGCAGCAGGGTCGGGATGAAGAACAGGGAGTAGTCAAACATGTAGGTGTCGTCGCCCTCCACCTGAGGCTCGGTGAAGAGGCAGGCGGGGATGCGGCCCTCGCCATCCGCCGCACAGGCGAAGAGATACAGGCAGCGCTTCACCAGGTCAAAGCGGCGGTAGGTCACGCTGTTGGCCAGGGTCTGCAGGCACAGGTCGCCCAGCCACAGGCGGCGGTCCCGTTTGGGCCCGTCCTCGAAGACGTCCTGCATGCAGCTGCGCAGGGTGCGCAGGGCCACACGGTCGATGGCCTCCTCCCAGGTTTCGCCCCGGAGCGCTTCCACCGTGCTGTCGTCGGCGGAGGTCGTGGTCTCGGCCCAGGCGTCCTCGATCACCAGGCTGTACTTGGAGGAGAGCGCCAGCACGTCGATCCGGACATAGCGGAAGGCGTAGCGCCTGGGCAGAGCCAGCACGGCCGGCAGCACATCCACGTGCACCTACTCCTGCTGCACCCAGCCTTTGCTGATCCAGCCCTGGTAGCCCTCCAGCGTCTCGTTCAGCTCCCGGCTGTTCTCGCAGAACTTCACCTGCAGCCAGGCCGGGGCGTCCGGGTGGCTGCCCTCGCTGCGCAGCCTGAGGGTCAGCCTGCCCACGAAGTGGTTGCCGAAGTCCAGCACGACGCTGTCGTTTTCCCTGAGCGTCTGCGCGGGCATGCCGGCGGCGGGCCGCACCGTCTCCGTGCGGAGCGCGGGCTTGCAGGCCTCCGCCCGGGCCAGCCAGGCCGCTTTCTTTTCTTCAAACATAACTGCTCCTCAATAGCGCAGATATTCCTTCCCGCAGAAGGGGTCCGTGGGCGACTGGCCCCGGAAGGTGTCCCGGCCCATCAGCTTTTCCACCAGCGCATCCAGGGTCTCGTCGTTGTTGGAATAGCAGTTGATGTAGG
Organism: uncultured Eubacteriales bacterium; assembly: GCA_902790495.1. Classification (GTDB taxonomy): domain Bacteria; phylum Bacillota; class Clostridia; order Christensenellales; family Aristaeellaceae; genus RUG11272. Next base: position 57,805 of record CADASK010000003.1, on the reverse strand, counting down.
TCTTGATCATGGGCACGTCCACCAGGTGATAGGGATTCGCCAGGGAGGCGAACACCGTGGGCACCTCGTGTACGAACCACGGCACGTTGTTGCCGTGCCCCCAGAAGGTGTTCCAGCTGATGCGGTTCGTCGTCTTGTTGCTGGCGTTCTCGATGTTGCCCAGGTACAGCACGGCGTCGTAGGCGTCCGTGAAGGGCTTCACGCCGAACTGGTAGGTGGAGAAATCCTCCGGCTGGTACAGGGTGACCTCGAAGCCCTCCGCGGTCAGCTTCTCACGCATGTACCCGGCGATGTGCTGCTCCGACGGGCAGCCGCCCAGCACCTCCAGCAGCAGCCGCTTCGTCTTCCGGGGATTCAGGGGCAGGTTGTGCTCCGTCTCCTTCACCAGGGTGACGGCCTCGTCCGCCAGCTCCCGCGCCCAGGCGTGGTGCTGCGCGCAGCCGATGCAGGCCATCGCCTCCTCCGGCTGCACGGTCTGCTCGTTGAGACGGAGAGCGGCCTTCATGGCCAGGATGCGGGTCACGGCCTCGTCCACCCGCGCCCAGGTCAGCAGGCCCCGCCGGATGCCGTCCTTCATGTAGGCGAAGTCCTCCGGCAGGCTCTTGTTGAACAGGAACATATCCGCGCCGGCCGCGATGGTGGTGGGCACGGCGTCCGCGTGCTTCATGGAGCAGTTGTAGCCCACCATCGGCGTCGCGTCGGTGATGATCAGGCCGTTGAAGCCCAGGTGCTCCCGCAGCAGGCCGGTCATCAGCTCCCTGGAGAGGGTGGCCGGCACCGTGCCCTCGGGCAGAGCGGGGTTCAGCCTGTGCCGCCAGGCGGGGTGGTCGATATGGCCGATCATGAAGCTCATGGCCCCGTCCTCGATCATGCCGCGGTAGACCCGGCCGTAGGTGGCCTCCCACTCATCGATGGGCATGGTGTTGACGGAGACCAGCAGGTGCTGATCCACCTCGTCCACGCCGTCGCCAGGGAAGTGCTTGACCGAGACGGCCACGCCGTTCTCGTCCGCGCCGCGCTTGTAGGCCTTGCAGAAGGCCAGCACCTTCTCCGGGTCGCGGCCGTAGGAACGCACGTTGATGATGGGATTGCGCCAGTTGAGATCCAGGTCGCTCACCGGGGCGAAGGCGAAATTGCAGCCCGCCGCCGCGGCCTCCTTGCAGGAGACGGAACCCATGCGGTACGCCTGCTCCGGGTCATCCGTGGCGCCGATGCCCAGCTGCTGGCCGAACAGCGTGCCGTCCTCCAAAAAACCGGTGGAGCCGAACTCGAGGTTGGCCGCGCACAGCAGAGGGATCTTGCTGTTCTCCTGCATGAATTGCAGGGCCGCGCGTACCTCCTTGGAGGGGCTGGTCTTGAACAGCAGCCCGCCGATGTGGTAGCGCAGCATCTCGTAGCGCAGATAGTTTTCGTCCGAGGAGAAGGCGATGGGCAGGAAGAGCTGCCCGATCTTCTCGTCCTCCGTCATGGCGGACAGGGTCTCACGCACCCAGGCAATCTGCGCGTCGTTCAGGCAAAAGGGCTTGGCTTTCAGATCGATGCTCATGATTCGGCCTCCTTTTTCCCGCGGAATTTGGAGAGAATAGCGAACTCGTTGTTCAGGTAGATCAGGAACAGCACCAGCAGCAGGGCGGAGACGATGCTCTGCACCGAGGACGCCGTGTCGAACCGGGCGAAGGCCAGGGAGATCAGCGCCATGGAGACCGCGCCCAGCATGATGCCCACGCGCTTGTTGATGTACCGGCCGATCCAGCCGCCGATGAACATGGGCAGGAAGGCGGTGAACATGATGCCGATGGAGCCGAAGTTCAGCGCCATCTGCTGGCTGCCCGTGTTGGCCAGGCTGATGAAGCCCACCACGCCCATCAGCGCGCCGCTCACGGCGTAGCAGCCCAGGGCGTTGCCGACCTCGTGGATGCCGGTCTCCACGGCGATCTTCTGGCCGCTGACCAGGGCGCGGTAATTCGCGCCGAAGCGGGTGAAATCGAAGAGCAGCACGATCAGCGCCACGGCGACGGCCGTCACCAGGATGTAGTTCCCGATGGTGGAGAAGCCGATGATGTCCGTGCGCGTCACCAGGGACACGCCCTTGCCGCCGGTGAAGGCGAAGGCGCAGCCCTCGTAGAACAGGGCCATGCCCAGGGACACGATGATGGGCGGGATGCGCGTGAGCACGTACACGCCGCCGTGGATCAGCCCCAGCAGCGCCGCCACGGCCACCGCGATGGCCAGGGTCGGCCAGGGGCCGATCCCCCATTGCTGGGCCAGGGTGCCCGCCACCGTGGCGGAGAGCATGGAGACCGCGCCCAGGGAGAAGTCGAACCGGCCGGAGTCCAGGTTGATGGACAGGGCGAAGGTGGTCAGCGTCACATTCGCCACCGCGCGGAAGAACAGCTTCCAGCTGTCGGCATTGGCGAAGAGGCGCACGCCCTTGCCCAGGGCGATGGCCTCCAGCACCAGCAGCACCGCGCAGGGGATCAGCAGGCTCAGCAGCAGTTTTTTCAGCAAGGGCCTTTTCTTCATACCAGGTCACTCCTTTGGCGAAATAGGCGCTCCTTTTGCAGAGGCGCGCCTTAAACGTGCCTCCGCAGAAAGAGCGCCGGGAACGGAGCATTCTCCGCCCCGGCAGGATACTTATACTCGCTCAACATCAGGATGCGGGGCGAAGGGGTGGAGGGGGTTCGGAGCGCCCGGAAAACTCCATGTTATGGAGTTTTCAGCGGAGAACGGGCGGCAGCCCCGGACCGATCGCAAAGCCCCCTCCCCGCGCCCGCAGGCGCGGAACCCCTGACACATCGCAAGTCGATGAGAGAAATGGATTATTTCTTCAGCGCAACAATCTCGTCAAAGCTGTACTTGGACACAAACTCCGCGAAGTCGTCATAGCTCACGCCCGCAGCGGCGTACTGATCCAGAATCTCCTTGGTGTAGGCGGGATCGGTCATGGAAGAATCCACGGCGCTGTACTCCGCGAACTGCTCCGCGCTGGTGGCGACCCAGTAGCCCTGGCCCAGGGCCAGCGCATTGCCCTCGCCGTCGCGGATGGGCTGGCCGTTCACGGCGTTCAGCATGGCGGCGAAGATCGGGCCGATGGAGGCGGCAAACTTGCCAGCCATGTAGTCCAGGATGCCGTTGTCCATGGCTTCCTTCATGGCGGGGGTGAAGCTGTCCACGGTCGCCAGCTTGACGCCGGAGCCGGAGATGAAGCCGCCCAGCACGTCCACGCCGCTGCCCACGGTCAGGATCGCCTGGATGCCCTCGGTGCCCACCATCTGGGCCAGCTTGCCGAACCAGGCGTCGTTGAAGTCGTAGCCGCCCACATAGGCCGCCAGCTCCAGGCTGCCGATGGTGCAGGGCTCGATGCTGCCGTCCGCGTAGATCTGGCCGATGATGGCGCCGGCGTTGTCGGCGCCCTTGTAGTTCGCGCCTTCGCCGCCCTTCTCCACCATGGCGGCCAGCATGCCGGCGGCACGGTAGATGTGCATGTCGTTGTAGTAGGGCACGGCGCCGCCGAACATGCCGAACTTGGTCATGCCCTGGTCGATGTAGTAGGCGGCCATGTCATAGCCGGCCTGGAACTCGATCTGGTTGCTGGGGCCGATGGCGCCGACATAGGTCTCGTAGTCCTTGTACTCGTTGTACTGTTCGTCGCTCAGGGTGCCGGTGGCCACGGCGTAGTAGATGCCGGCCGCGTCACACTGGTCGATCTGGGAGGGACGGTCAAAGGAGGAGAAGGAGATGACCGCCTTGCAGTTGTTGACGATGAAGTTGTCGATGGCGCTCTTCTCGCCGGCGGCGTCGGTCAGCTCGTCGGAGTAGATGAACTCCACGCCGTAGGCCTTGGCGATGTACTCGGTGTAGTAGGCGCGGAAGGCCAGTGCCTCGGAGGAGGTGGCGTCGGAGACCAGCACGCCGATCTTCACATGGCCGTCCGCCATAGCCGGCACGCAGGCCAGCGCCAGCATCAGGCACAGGGCCAGGGACAGGAAACGCTTCAGGTTCTTCATGTTCGTTTCTCCTTTTTTGCTTTTTATTGTAACGCTTGCCGCGTTATCATCTTGTGAGAAGCTTGCCGCGCTGGCTGCCCAGGGCGATGAACACCACCAGCAGGAAGATGGCCGCCTTGATCATCTGGCCGTAGCCGCTGCCCAGGTTCAGCATGGACATGATCTGGCTGAGGAAGCCCATGGAGAAGGCGCCGACCACCGCCGACAGGATGCGGCTGCGGGGGCCGCCGGAGACCGGCATGCCGCCGAAGACGATGGCGATGATCACGTCCATGCCGATGGAGGAGGCCGTGTCCTTGTTGAGCGTCGGCGCGTAGACGATGGTCAGGAACGCGCCCAGGCCGATGCCGACGGCGGAGATCAGCGAGGCGATGACGGCCAGCTTCTTCTCGTTGATGCCGCTGAGCCGCGCGCACACCGGGTTGCCGCCGATGAACTTGGCCTCGCGGCCCGTGGGCAGCAGGGTGAACACGAACCAGCACAGGGCGATGTAGGCCGCGAGGATCGCCACCTTGAAGGGAATGTTGTCCAGGGGCCGCACGTCCCGGGCCTTCACCTTGATGGTGTCGCCCGCGCCGTTCCAGCCGATGAGGATCAGCATGAAGGCGCTGAGCACGCTCATCATCGCCACCGTGGTGACGAAGATGGGCAGGTTGAAGACCGACGCCAGGGAGGAATTGATGAAGCCGATGGCCACGGCGACCCCGACGCACACGAGGAACATGACCGCCAGGCTCCCCGTGGCGTTGTAGGCCATGGCGCCCAGCAGCGCGCTGACGCCGGTGGCCGCGCCGAGGCTGATGTCAAAGCTGCCCAGGGTGTAGATGAAGACCGCGCCGGTGGCCACCAGCGCCACCACCACGCTCTGGTTGACGACGGCCTTGAGGCCGTAGGCCACGTTGGCGTCCCGGATCGCGCCGACGATGTAGTAGGCAGCGATCAGCACCAGCAGCCCCAGGATGGAGGCAAAGGCCGGGATGCGCTCACGGATTGTCTGCTTGCCCATACGACCGCCTCCTCAAATCATGTAGCGGATGATGTCCGCCTCGTTCATCTGCCCGCGCAGGAATTCCTTCTGCACCACGCCGTCCTTCATCACCAGCAGGCGGTCGCACATGCCGATCAGCTCCGCCATCTCCTCGGAGATGATCAGGATGGCCTTGCCCTCGCGCTTCATCTGGGTGATCAGCTGGTACATGCTCTGCTTCACGCCGATGTCCACGCCGCGGGTGGGGCAGTCGAGGATCAGCACCCTGCTCCCCGCGCCCAGCCACTTGCCGAAGACGACCTTCTGCTTGTTGCCGCCCGACATGGCGCTGACGGGCTGCTCCATGTGCCGGCACTTGATGCTCAGGGCGTCCACCTGCTTCTGCACGTAGGCCGTCTCCCGCTTTTTGAGGATCAGGCGCTTATGCTGGATGTGCTTGAGGCCGGCGATGGCGATGTTGTCCCGGATGGAGGCCTGCTGGCACAGGGACTCGGTGTCCCGCTCCTTGGAAACATAGCCCACGCCGAGCTTCGTGGCCTGTCTGGGATCGCTGAAGGCCTTGCCCTCGGTCTCCACGGTGCCGCCGGTCAGCTGGGCGCTGCCGAACAGGGCCTTGCCCAGGGTGTGCATGCCGCACTCGCTCAGGCCGCCGACGCCGAGGATCTCCCCGGCCCGGACCTCCAGGGAGATGTCCCGCAGCCCGCTGCCGGTCAGGTGCTCGGCCCTCAGCAGCACGTCCTCCCGCCAGGAGGGCTCGCTGTCCGAGCGGTAGTAATCGCCCTGCATCTCCCGGCCGATCATGCTGGTCTTGATGGCATCGTCGTCGTAGGTCTCTCGGGTGAAATGGGTGATGATCCGTCCGTCCCGCAGCACGGTCAGCGTGTCGCAGACCTGCTTGATCTCGTCCAGGTCGTGGGAGATGAAGATGACGGACTTGCCCTCCGCCTTCAGGCTGTTCATCAGCCGGTACAGCAGCTCGCGGCCCTTCTGGGAGAGGGCCGTGGTGGTCTCGTCCACCACCAGAATCTCCGGCTTCTTCACCATCACCTTGGCGACCTCCACCAGCTTGCGCTCCTGCAGGTCCAGCATGGCGGTGGGCATCCCGGGCTGGATGTGGTCGGCGTGGATCACGTCCAGGGCCTGACGGGCCTCCCGCTCCATGGCGTGGCGGCTGACCAGCCCCAGCGGCGTGCGGAAGCGGCTGCTCTCGCCGAGGAAGAGGTTTTCCGCCACGGTGATGCCTGGGATCGTGCCGGTTTCCTGCACGATCATGCCGATGCCGTGGGCCAGGGCGTCGATCATGGAGGCGGGCTGCCAGGGCTGGCCGTGGAAGCGGATCTCCCCCGCGTCCGCCTTCTGGATGCCCGCAATGATGGAGGTCAGCGTGGATTTGCCGCTGCCGTTCTCGCCGATCAGACCCCGGATCTCCCCGGGATACACGTCCAGATCCACCTGCCGCAGCGCGACGGTGGCGCCGAAGCTCTTGTCCATGCCCCGCACCGTTAAAATCGGCTCCAACAAAATCACCCCAATCGTGAACGATTCCTGATACCCGCATTATAGCATGACGCCGCGGTCTGTGTTCGATCATATTTGATTGATTGAGCATGCAATATTTGATATCATCTGTCCATAAGCTGCCTGATCAGGGCTGATTCCTCACAAAACAAAAGACTGTCTGCAAATCAGGCATGGGGTATTGACAATTCTCTCCTTCGCGTATATCCTGTCCTCATCCCCGACCGCATCCGGGAAGGAAGGACAAGAAGCATGAACGAACCTCAGCTGATGAGCCGGCTCCACGCCCTGAACGACAGCGAGATCTTTTACCGGAATTACCGGCTGGCCAAGGCCTCCTCCATGGGCTTTGAGGAATACCTCGCCGGGATCGACCGCGAGCAGGTCTACCGGGACAACCTCCTGGTGCCGGAGTGGAAGGACACGATCCCGCCGGAGTACCTGGAGGACTGGTTCTTCTCCTCCGACTGGCGGGAGGGCATCCACGTCTTCAAGCACAACTGCTACACCCCGGCCATCCCCCACCACCACAATTTCTTTGAGATGTTCTTCGTGCTGGAGGGCAAGTGCATCCATCAGGTGGGCGAAAACCGCTCCATCCTCCGCACGGGCGACCTCTGCTTCATCCAGCCCAAGGTCACCCACTCCCTGGATGTGAACGACGAGAGCATCATCATCGACGTGCTGATCCGCCGCTCCACCTTCCGCCAGTATTTCTACAGCATCCTGCGCGGGGACAACCTGCTGTCCAACTTCTTCATGAGCACGCTGCTGAGCAAGCCGGGCATTGACTACCTGCTCTTCCACACCCGGGACGACATGGACCTGCACTACGCCTTCGTCGAGCTGTGCAGCGAAACCTTTGACCAGGAGGCCTACTACAACGAGCTGATCAACGCGGTGGTCACCAAGATTTTCGTGCTGCTGCTCCGGCGGTACATGGCCAGCTGCGAGCTGCCTGCGGACCAGCCGGCGGATTCCGACGCGGCCATCCGCTTTGCGCGCTACATCCAGGACCACGCGTCGGACACCACGCTCACCCAGCTCGCCGAGGCCTTCCACTATTCCCCGGAGCACGCCTCCCGCATGATCCGCCACACCACCGGCCAGACCTTCACCCAGCTGCTGACCAGCATCCGCCTGGAGAACGCCAAGCAGCTGCTGCGGGACACCTCCATCAGCATCCTGGATATCGCCCTGCAGATCGGCTACGAGGGCAGCGACCAGTTCATCAGAGCCTTCCGCAAGCATAACGGCGCAACCCCCAGCGAATACAGGAGAAGGTATCAGGAGCCCAAATGAGCGCGCTTTGGCAGGATGAAAGACCCACAGAAAAAACCATGCGAAGCCTTGAAACCTCGCATGGTTTTTCTGTTGCTTACCCTTACGTGTGATACAGCGTCAGGAAATGGCTTCCGATATTCAGCCAGTCCACCGGCGTGGTGACGCCGCTGGCGTAGGGGTAGAAGATGCCGAAGCCGATCAGCGCCGCCAGCAGCAGGACGATCACCGGCCAGACGCCCAGACGCGGCAGGCGCTCCATCGCCCAGCCCACTACCAGCACGGTTGCCAGGATCAGGAAGGGCACGGAGGCGAAGTAGTGGTAGATGTAGGTGCCGCGGGGCACCAGCACCCAGGGCAGGTACTGGGCCAGCAGGCTGATGAGCACGAAGGCCGGGCCGATGGCGTCCGTATATGCCCGGGGATGCAGCAGCCCCTCCGTGCCCGCGCGGCGATAGACGTGGCGGCGCGCCCAGAGCAGGGCCAGCAGGCCCACCGCGGCCAGGCCCACGTACCACACCGCCGGGTTGCCGAAGCAGAAGATGGCCTGGCTGTACCCCGGCCGCTGGTAGTAGCCCATGGCGTAATACATCGGCCGCCCGTTGACCGGCCACTCGTACCAGGGGGAATAGAAGGGATGGTCCATGCCGCGGCCCGGCTCGCCGTGGTAGCTGAGCATGTACTCCTGGGCCTGCACCACCAGCCGCAGGTATTCCAGCGGGGAGACCGGCATCCGGTAGGCGAAGTACGGCAGGTAGCACAGCAGGTACACGATAACCGGCACCGCCACAAAGAAGACGAGACAGCACAGGCATAGGGCCACGAACCGGGTGAAGGCGCAGTCCGCCCGCACCTCCAGCGCGGCCCGGGTCTCAGCGTCCAGCGCGGCATGCTCCCGCAGCAGGCGCTTCGCCTCGCGGCCCATGCGCAGATGGCGCAGACAGGTCCAGAAGTAGAGCACCGCCAGCCCCAGGCCTGCATAGACGCCGATCCACTTGCTCGCCACCGCGCAGCCCATGAAGAAGCCACTGCAGGCCAGGTCAGGCAGGAAGGATCGCACAGCCCTAAAGCCGCCCTGCCGCTCCGTCAAAAGCCCCGGCACGGGCGCAGAGAGATCCCGCTGCATGAAGCGCAGCATGAACAGTGTCGCCAACAGGATGAACAGCACCGGGAAGCTGTCGATGGTGGCGATGCGCGTCTGGGTCAGGTGCATGCAGTCCAGCGCCAGCAGCCCGCAGGCCAGGGCCGCGAGGCTCGTGCGCTTGGTCAGCTGCTTGCCCAGCAGGTACATCGCCGGCAGCATCAGGATGCCCGCCAGCGCCCCGGCGAAGCGCCAGCCGAAGGGCGTCATGCCAAACACGGCCACGCACGCGCTCATCAGCAGCTTGCCCAGCGGCGGGTGCGTCGTCTCGTAGGGTACCAGGCCGTGCAGGTGCTCGTAGGCCGTGCGCGCGTGGTAGATCTCGTCGAAGTAGGTGGAGTTGTACCAGCCCGGCTCGCCCTCGAGGGTGCCCGGCTCGTCGCAGACCGCCGCCCCGTCCGAGAGCAGCGGCGAATCCATGTTGATGCCGGTCTGCCGCACGAACGTCGCGGGGATCTCCGCGCCGCTGTGCTGCACGTATTCCGTCCAGGTGCTCCCGTTCTCCGCATCGGTGTGGTTCACGGCCTCGGTCACGCTCTCGCGGAAGATCACCTCGCACAGCTGCAGGCCGATCTGATCCGCCGTCAGCCGCACGTAGCGACCGGAGAGCTTCTGCACGTCGGCGTAGCGCACGGAGGAGACGAAGCTCGCGTTGCCGTAGGCGTCCGCCGTGGCGGGCATCAGATAGGTCCAGTGGAAGCACATGCCCTCGGCCATCTGCGCGGGATAGGGCTGGGACCAGGTGACGCCATCGTCGCTGGTCTCCACGGAGAAGTTGCTGTAGCTGACCCGCGCGAAGTAGGCCATGGAGAAGTCCTCGTGCCGCTCGCCCAGGTCCAGCACCACCTGCTCGTCGTAGCCGGTGGAGGTCCAGGCCGTCTGCGGGGCCTTGGTGCTGCCGAGGTTCCACAGGGCCACCGCGCTGTAGACCAGGGTGATGGCGGCGAGGATGGCCGTGTCCCTGCGCGACCAGTGCAGCCCCGCGTCCGTGCGGAAGGCCGTGACCGGCACGGGCTCCGCCTCCCGCAGCCTCAGCCCAAAGGGCAGGTGCAGCCGCACCTCGCGCTCCGGCGAGAGGCAGGCGTCCAGGGCCGCGCCCAGCAGCGGGATGAGCGAGGCCAGGTTCAGCACCGCCAGGCCATTCGCCAGGCCCTGGGTGTCGCTGTTCAGGTGGCCCAGCGCGCTGCCCAGGCGGATGGAGTTGTCCAGCACGATGCCCGTGTTGACGAACATGGCCGCGCCGCTCAGCGCCAGGGCGATGAGGATGCGCGCATCCCGCCGCACCGCCCAGGCCATGAACAGCAGGGCAATGGCCGGGAAGAGGTAGCGCTCGTGCATCTTGATGCCCAGGGTGTACAGCAGCAGGAAGAGCAGCCCGCCCAGCAGCGGCAGATTTTCCACCTTCCCCGCGCGGATGTACAGCGGCAGGGTCACCGCGAAGGCGAAGGCCATCGCGCCGTAGCCGACGACCGACCAGGAGGCCCCGGCCAGACCCGCCGAGAGGAAGAAGAGGGCGAAGGCCGCCATCAGCGTCGGTTCCACCCAGATGAGGCGCCTGCCCTCCGCCCGCAGGCGGCGGAACACGCACAGGCCCCACAGCGCCGCGGTCAGGCACAGGCACAGGGCCGCGCCGAGGTTCGCCGGCAGCGTCACGCTCGCCCAGTTCGCCCCGAAGAGGTAGTAGAGGTTGGCGGTGTTCACCGTCGCGTGGGCGTAGGAGGCCAGGGACTCGCCGTACTTGAGGAAGAGCCAGTCCGGCTGCTGACGAATGGAGAAGGGCGTCACCACCGCCAGCAGCACCAGCACTGCCAGCCCGGCGCCCTGGAGCATGGCCTTGCGGCTCTCCTTCTCCCGGAGTCCCACCATCGCCAGGCAGGTCAGGCCCAAAAAGCCCAGCATCAGCGCCTGGGGCTTCACCAGCGCCGCCAGCATGTAGACCGGCATCAGCGCGCGCCAGTTTTTGCGGATGGCGAGGTACGCAATCGCGCAGATCAGCAGGGCCAGCACGCTGTCGATCTGGCCCCAGGCCGCGCTGTTGAGGATCAGCATCGGGTGGAAGGCCAGCAGCAGGCCGAGGGCCGCCGAGCGCCCGCGGTCCGCGCTGCGCTCCCGGCTGAAGCGCTCCAGCAGCGCCGCCAGGCCCAGGTCACAGAGCATCACCGGCAGCTTGTAGACCAGCATGGCCGCCTCGCCGGAGAGGGCCGCGTCTGCCGACAGCGCGCGCACCGCCCTGCCGCACAGCCCCAAGACATAGAGATAGGCCGGGGGATAATCGCAGAACCAGTCCGCGCTGTAGAAGCCCGCCGCCCCCACCGAGGCCATGCGGTCGCCCCAGGCGCGGAAGCAGTTGACATCCACCTGGTAGCCCTCCACCCGCAGGGCGATGAAGACGCGCAGGCCGAAGGCCAGGGCCAGGCCGACCCAGAACAGCGGGGACGTCCGCTCCCGCCGGCTCTCCAGCGGCTGCCGCCTCTCCCCCAGCCAGCGCAGCATCCCCAGCAGCGCCAGGGTGTAGACCGCCGCGATGGCGATGAGCCACGGGTAGAAGGGGGCCGCCTCGTCCTCGTCGAAGCTCTCCGCCGCCGCAGGCCGGGCCACGTTGTACCAGCGCAGGGCGATGTCCTCGCCCGGCACGGAGTCCACCTTTTCCAGCCGCAGGTCGTCAAACCAGGCCATGCCCACGCTCTCGCCGCTGTAGCCGCCCAGGCGGGCGCAGACCACCACCTCGGTCTGATCCTCACCGGTCTCGCCGTACATCTCCACATAACGCCACGCGCCGTCGGTGTCGTAGATCCAGTCGGTGGAGGCGTAGACGCCCTCGACGGAGAGGTTGGCGCCCCAGCCGTTCTCGTCGCCCGCGTCGCTCTGGGCCTTCACCCAGCCGGACAGGCGGTAGAGGCTCTCCGGCTCCACCCGCACGCGCTGGGTGAAGCGGGCGTCGTTCAGGCCGATGTTGTGGATGGCCGCGCTGACGTTCCCGTCCTGCGCGCCGTCGTCCGTGCTCCACACGGTGTAGCCCTCGGTGCGCAGGTAGGCGTCCGTCGACCAGCCCGAGGGCAGGCCGTTGCTCCCCACCGTCTCAAAGGAGGGGTTGGTCAGCAGGTTCTCCCCGCCGTCCGCTCCCGCCGCGATGGGCAGGCACAGCAAAGCCGCCAGCAGCACCCCCGCCGCCAGCAGCCGCGCACGTTCTCTCAGCATCACCATAGGCTCACACTTCCTGTAGGCAACAATTAAACAAGCTCAAGTAAACAGCAGCACACGATAACGGCGAAGGGCGAAGGTTTCCAAAGGGCGATCGCAAAGCCCTTTGGTCGCCGCCCGCAGGCGGCGAAACCCTCTGCTGCCATGCAACCGCAAAGGGCATTTTACCACGCTCTTTGCGGCCTGAACGCATCCTTCACGTGGAGCAGCCCACTGGCTGTAATCTCCACCACATCAAAACGAACGGGGCTGTCCAAAGCATCCCGCTCCAGCAAAAACCGCCTGGCCGCGTGGGTCATGCGTCTCTGCTTGGCAGACGTCACGGCCAGCAGCCCCTGCCCCGCCGCGCCCCGGGGCCGCGCCTTGACCTCCACAAAGACCAGGGTGTCCCCGTCCCGGAGGATCAGGTCGATCTCGCCGTCGCCGCCGCGGTAACGGCGCGTGATCGGGGTGTAGCCCAGGGAGGCGAGATAGCGCTCGGCCTGGGTTTCACCGGCGAGGCCGGAGGTGTATTGCGTTCGGATGTTTGTTGTATTGCTCATCTTTGTTATCGGATTCATTGCATGGGTTCCGCGCTTGCGGGCGACCTCATCCGTCAGCCCGCAAGCGGGCTGACACCTTCCCCAAGGGGGAAGGCTGGGGAACGGTCCCTAAAGCCTTCCCCTATGGGGAAGGTGGCAGCGTCGTCAGACGCTGACGGATGAGGTCCTCAAGCCTTTGCAAATCTAAACTGTTACAAAATGCCCGATGAAGCTCCTGCGGTGCTCCGGGCAGGGGCCGAGGTGCTTCAGGGCGGCGATGTGCTCCGCCGTGCCGTAGCCCTTGTTGCGCGCGAAGCCGTAGTCCGGGTAGCGGGTGTCCAGCTCCCGGAGCATCCGGTCACGGGTCACCTTCGCCACGATGCTCGCCGCGGCGATGGAGTAGGCCTGGGCGTCGCCGCGGATGATCGGCACCTCGCGCATGGCGAGGCCCAGATTCTCCACCGCGTCGATCAGGCAGACGTCCGCCTGCACCTGGCCGGCGGCGCGCCGCATGGCGTTCTTCGTGGCCTGCAGGATGTTGACCCGGTCGATCTCCTCCGCGTCCGCGATGCCCACGCCCACGGCCAGGGCCGTCGCCAGGATCTCCTCATAGACCTGCTCCCGGCGCTTCTCGCTGAGCTTTTTCGAGTCGTCCACCCAGATGAGCAGCGGCTCCGGCGGCATCACCACGCAAGCGGTGACCACGGGGCCCGCCAGGGGGCCGCGCCCGGCCTCGTCCATCCCGGCGACAACTAAGCCTTGCCCGCGCCAGGGCTCCTCGAAGGCCAGCAGCGCCCGGGCCTTCTCCTCACGCGGGATGCGCGCCATCGCCCTGCACCTCCGCCGCCGTCTCGCTCTGGGGCTTTTCCCGTCTCGGCGGGCGCTCCAGCGTCACCTTGCCGCACTTGCCGGCGCGGAACTCCTCCAGCACCACGCCGCAGCAGCGGTCGATGTCGCACACGCCGCCGCGCATCAGGAAGCCGCGGCCCCGGCACACATTCTCCAGGAGAGCCTCGCCCCGCAGGGACGTGTCGCTGATGCGGAAGCGCTCGGCCGCCGCCGTGGAGCCCGCCTCCAGCAGATCCTCCAGCAGGCAGATGGTCAGCATCGGCACATCCACCACGTCGTCCTTGATGGAGCCGATGTAGCACAGCCGCCGCGCGGCCACCTGGTCGTCCAGCTTCGGCCACATGAGGCCGGGGGAATCCATCAGCTGCAGGTAGGGCGTGATGTTGACCCACTGGTTGGCGCGGGTCACGCCGGGCTTGTTGCCCGTGCGCGCGATGCCGGAGCCGTAGAGCTTGTTGATGAGTGTGCTTTTGCCCACATTCGGCACGCCGACCACCATAGCTCGCACCACCTTGTGCACGCCCTTGATGGCCGCGCGCTCCACGGCTTCCTTCGCCGCGCGGTCGATGAGGGTCAGGGCCTCCTTGGCGCGGCTGCCCGAGGCGTTGAAGGGCGCGGCGTCCAGGCCCTCCGCCTTGAAGGCGCGCACCCAGGCCGCGGTGGCGTTGGCGTCGGCCAGGTCGGCCTTGTTGAGCAGAAGGATGCGCTTCTTGCCGCGCGTGAGTTTTTCGAGATCCGGATTGCGGCTGGAGAGGGGCAGGCGCGCGTCGCAGAGCTCGACCACCACGTCCACGCGGGAGAGCTGGTCGCTCAGGAGGCGCTTGGCCTTCGCCATATGTCCGGGGTACCAGTTGATTTCCATCAGGGGATCACCTGCCTAAAGGGGTTTGCGGGAGCATTCCCGCATGAGCATCATAATAAAAACCGGGAGACAAATCAAGGTTTGTCTCCCGAAAATCATGAATTTCTTCATCTTATGCACATTGCAATAAGATTGTCCACCGTAAACGCATGCTGCGAAGGGGTCCCGGGGGCAACCCTTCGCGCATCCTCTTGAAGGTTACAGTCTGAAGGGTTGCTATTATTCTACTTCAAACGGCAGCAAATCCAGGATGTCCTTCTGGATATCCACACCGGGGTAGACCTCCTTCAGGCGGAGGCCCTTCTCCCCCAGCTCAAACACGCAGCGCTCGGTGACGTAGAGCACGCGCTGGCCATTCTCCCTGGCCCGCTTGGCAGAGAAGCTGATACTGCGCACCTCCTCCACAAACTTGGGCACCGTGCCGTTTTCGAGGATGGTCACGTCGTCGCGGTGGCGCTCCATCCTCAGGCCCTTGGTGTTGAAGGTCAAGCAGAACACCACCGTGGGGGTCTTCGCGGTGATGTTGGCGAAGCCGCCGATGCCGCTGAAATTCTCCGGCCCGCGGTGGGCGTTGACGTTGCCCCAGCGGTCCACCTCGAAGGCGCCCATGAAGCAGATGTTCAGGCCGCCGTGGTTGTACAGGTCGAACTGGTTGGCCATGTCGTACACCGAGGCCGCGCCGATCATCGCGCCGAAGACGGTGCCGCTGGCCGGGAAGCCGCCGATGCCGCCGGACTCCACCGTGAGGGTGATCTTGTCCAGCATGCCGTTCTTGCGGGCGTACTTCGCCACGGTCTCCGGGATGCCGATGCCGATGTTGACGATGTCGTCCGGGTGCAGCTCGCGCGCGGCGCGGCGGCCGATGGTGTTGAAGGCCGGGCTGCCGTTGGTGCGGGCGTTGGAGAGGTCGTCCACCATCTCCTGCCAGCCCTTCCACTCCTCGTAGGGGATCTCAAAGCTGCCGGTCAGCGCCTTGAAGGCCACGGGCCGCGGCTCCGGCTCCGTCACCACGATCACGTCCACCAGGCAGCCGGGAATGATGGTGTTGCGCGGGCGCGAGGGCGTGGTCACCAGGCGGTCCACCTGCACGATCACCTTGCCGTGGTTGGCGCGCACGGCCTGGCAGATGGACAGGGCGTCGCCGGACATGTACATATCGTCGAAGGAGATGTTGCCGAAGCGGTCCGCCGCCGTGCCCTTGATCAGGGCGATGTTCAGCTTGGGCAGCTGGTAATAGAGGAACTCCTCGCCGTCCACCTCCACCAGCTTGACCAGGTCGGTGTCGCGGGAAACCCGGTTGATGCCGGGGCCCTCCCGGCGCGGGTCGACGAAGATGTCCAGGCCGACCTTGCTCAGCGCTCCCGGCAGGCCGCCCGCCTGGGCACGGATGGCGTGGCTGATGCAGCCCAGGGGCAGGTTGTAGGCCTCGAAGCGATCCTCCAGCACCAGCTTCTTGGTGGAGAGCATGGCCCCGAA
Source organism: uncultured Eubacteriales bacterium (assembly GCA_902790495.1). Lineage (GTDB taxonomy): Bacteria > Bacillota > Clostridia > Christensenellales > Aristaeellaceae > RUG11272. The sequence continues at coordinate 41,961 of CADASK010000003.1, read as the reverse complement.
GTGGCCGCAGATGAGCCGCTCCACCGCGCCATCGCGGATGTAGCCCTCGGCGTTGCGGTTTTCGTCCCACACGCCGAAGCCGGCGGAGGAGACGAGGGTCAGGCGGCTGGGCGCTCGGGTGTCGCGGTAGCGGCGGTAGAGGGCCTCGTGCAGCTCCACCGGGTTCTCGATGCCGACGAAGGAGTTGACGCAGATGCAGTCACCGCTCTGGATGAGGCGCACGGCCTGGTCGGGGGACATCAGCTGATACATGGTCGGTTCGGCCTTCCTTTTCGATTTCCTGTTCATGCCTCCGCGTGAGGGAGGCGGCGCCGGCCGTGACGGCCGGATACGCCTTAACAGCATACCCGAACCCATTGTATTTGTAAAGTTCTTTTGCGCGGCCTGGCGGGGGTAGCAGGCCTCTAGGGGCTAAAAACGCGCCTCTTGCCGAACCAGCGCGACAGACTCCGGTCTAACGTTCGTGTTAGATTTCCCTAATACCTGTGGATAACCTGTGGAAAGGTGTGGATAAAATCCCCCTGTTTATCCCCATCATGTGCAGAAGGCTGTGGATAACTTTTGTTTACAGATCGAAAGAACGGTTGTTCGGGGGTATTTTCGGCCTGATGGCCGTGTTTGCGAAAGAGACTTCGGTCTGTTACAATCTTCACAGGTTCTCCACAGCGATTCAGGGCTGTGGATTGCCTTTCCGGCTCCGACGCGCCGCTGTCCCGCCCATCGTTCGGATTGCATGGCATCGCGCCCGCTTCTTCGCATCCATGCCGGGTTTCCTCTTTCTCATCAAATTCTCATCTGTTTCCCCTGGTTTCTCATGTGCCCCGGCGGTATACTGTCATTGTCGAAAGCGACGCGGCGGCTTATCATCCCGGCGCAGGCTTCCGGCAGAGAGGATGTTTCACATGTTGTTCGCACTGATGGATCTGTTCTTTCTCCCCCTTCGCCTCATGGCGGCGCTCATGCGCACGGCCTGGTTCTGGCTGTTCTTTGTGCTGGGCGGTCTGCTAATCAGCGCGGTGTTCGGCGTGCTGCGGTACGCGATCCCGATCGCGCTGATTTATACGGGCGTCAGGATGATGCTTGGCAGCCGCAAAAACTAAGGCTCATAGACAAAGAGGCTCTCTGTCCGTTTCAGGCAGAGAGCCTCTTTGTGTTTGATTCTTCTCAAAGAGAATTGCCATATTCAAGTCATGCTGCGAAGGGGTCCCGGGGGCGATCGCAAAGCCCCCGGGTCGGCCCGCAGGCCGACATCCTTTGCAAGACTCATGACTGCATATGTCTACAACAGTAGGGTTCCGCGCCTGCGGGCGCGGCCAAAGGGCTTTCCGATCGCCCTTTGGAAACCTTCGGGTGCCCGTTGGGCTTGTCGCATTGTTATGATATCAGATTCTCAGGCATTCCCATCCTTGGCCAAAATGCTGTGGATAAAGCTGCGGGTGCGCTCCTCCTTGGGATGGGCGAAGAACTCCGCCGTGGGCGCGGACTCAATCACCTGGCTGCCGTCCATGAACACCACGTGGTTGGACACGTTGCGGGCGAACTCCATCTCGTGGGTCACCACCAGCATCGTCATGCCATCCTCCGCCAGGCGGCGCATCACGGCCAGCACCTCGCCGATCAGCTCGGGATCCAGGGCGCTGGTGGGCTCGTCGAAGTAGATGATGTCCGGGCTCGCCGCCAGACCGCGGGCGATGGCCACGCGCTGCTGCTGGCCGCCGGAGAGCTGCAGCGGGAAGGCGTCCGTGCGGTTCGCCATGCCCACGCGCTCCAGGGCCGCCTTCGCCGCCTTCTCCGCGTCCACACGGTTCATCCGCCGTCCGCTGATGAGGCCCAGGGTCACGTTCTGCAGCACGGTCTTGTTGAGGAACAGGTTGTAGTTCTGGAAGACGAAGGCCGTCTTGCGGCGGATCGCGTTCACATCCGTGCGGGAGATGGTGGGCATGTCGTAGCTCTTGCCCTCGAAGACCATCGTCCCCTTGTCCGGCCGCTCGAGGAAGTTGATGCACCGCAGCAGGGTCGTCTTGCCCGAGCCGGAGGGGCCGAGGATCGCGATGACATCGCCCTTGTCGACCTCCAGACTGATGTCCCGCAGCACGGGCATGCCGTTGAAGGTCTTGCTCACATGGTTCACTTGCAGCAGCATCAGCGGGCACCTCCATAGGCGTTCAGCTTCTTCTCGCCCCAGCGCTGCAGCAGCGTCAGCAGGGAGCAGAAGACCAGGTAGATCAAGGCCACCTCAGTGTAGAGCGCGAGGGATTCGTACACGCGGCCGTTGATGACGATCGCCTGGCGGAACATCTCCGTCACCGTGATGACCGAGGCCAGCGACGTGCCCTTCACCATGCTGATGAGCGAGTTGCTCAGCGACGGGAAGGCCGTGCGGAAGGCCTGGGGCAGGATGACGTGGCCCATGATCTGCAGGTAGTTCATGCCCACGCAGTAGCCGGCCTCCATCTGGCCGGAGGGCACGGCCTCCAGCGAGCCGCGCATGGTCTCCGCCATGTACGCGCCCTCGTTGATGCCGAAGACCAGCACCGCCGTCGGGAAGGCGTCCAGCAGGATGCCCAGGCTCGGCAGGCCATAGAACACGAGGTAGAGCTGCACCAGCAGGGGCGTGCAGCGGATGATCCAGATATAGACGCGGCACAGCTGCCGCAGCCCCTTCACGTTCGCGTACTGGATCATGGCGGTGACCACGGCGATGACCAGCGCCAGGGTGAAGGAGAGGGCGGTGAGGGGAATGGTCATGGTGAAGAACTTCTCGATCAGCTGCGGAAAGGCGTCCTTCAGGATTTGGATCACGCGGTCATTCATAAGGATAATTGATGCCTCCCATGCTTTGGTTCCCATCCGCCGCACACGCGGCAGACTTCTCTACTATAACTGTTCTCCGGCGAATGTCAAGCGAACAGGAAAAGAAAAAAGAGCGCGAAGGCTCTTTTATCCTGTCTCCAACCTGGTCAGGCACATCAGGTTCTCCCGGGCCTCTCCCCCGCATTGGACGCTTGCATCGAAGGGCCTGTCGGGGCCACCACGATGGACGCGGTGAGGGTCATGGCCTCGGTGTCGTAGTTCAGCTCGCACACCGCCTGGTGTCCCGCCAGCGTGGCCTCCACCCGCAGCCCGGAGAAGATCGCCTCCACCAGACTGTCCGGGTCGGTCAGCGGAGCCAGCAGGGTGCGCAGGGCCTCGTTGGTGGCGGAGCGCTGCTGGCGCACCTGGGCCGCGCCGTCCTCGTGCTCCAGACGGATCAGGGCCTCCGTCATCTGGCGGGCCGTCGCCATCAGCCCCGTGCGGGCCGTGCGGCTCTTGTCCGGGGTAAAGGTCTTGTACACGGAGACCGCCAGCACGTGCTGGCTCTCCTCCACATAGAGGATGGCGACACCGCAGCCCTCGCGGTCAGAGCGGATGCAGCGCAGGATGCCCGTCTCCTCCGGCTCCGTCCACGCGGCCTTCGGCTCCAGCCGCTTCCACTGGCTCTGGAAGTCCGAGAGGTAGCGCGGGAAGGCGCTCTTGCCGGTGATGGTGGTGCCGGCCTGGAAGATGTAGGCCATGCCCTCGCAGGTCGGCAGCGCGCCTTCGCCGAGGGCGGAAACAGCCGCGAGCCAAAGCAGCACGCCCGCGAGCATCATCGAACACACTTTCCTCACAGCCATTTTCACCCCCTTTGTCACAATTGTAAACAAAGTATAAGGAAAGACGGGCAGTTTGTCAACACCTCATGCCTTTTTTGTTGCACTTTTGCGCGGATTTGGGCTGTGCTTTTGCTTGACTTTCTCCCCTTTGGTGCTACAATAACCACCAGCACGCGCGAGAGGAGGCCTCCCATGTCCCCAGATTCTCCACCGACCAGGCGGCGCTCCTCCCGGGAGATGAGCGCGATGATCGCCCTCTGCGGGCTGATGACCGCCCTCTCCGTGGTGCTGATGCTCGCGGGCGGGGTGATGTTCATCGCGACCTACGCCGCGCCGCTGCTCGCCTCCGCCCTGCTGCTCCCGCCCATGCTGGAATACGGGCGCAGGGCCGGCTGGACCTGCTGGCTGGCCACGGGCCTGCTGGCGCTGATCCTCGGCCTGGATAAGGAGGCCGCCTTCTTCTATCTATTCATCGGCTGGTGGCCGCTGGTGAAGTGGCAGCTCGAGAAGCGCGTCCCCAAAAAGACGCCGCGCCTCCTGCTGAAGCTCGCCATCTTCCTCGCGGCGATCCTCGCGATGTACGCCTTCATCGGCTATGTCCTTCACCTGGACGCCATCACCGCCGAGTTCGGCGAGATGGGCCGGGTGATGACCGCGCTGTTCTTCGCGGCGACGGCCCTGTGCCTGCTGCTCTACGACCGACTGCTGATGCCGCTGGTGGCGCTCTACGCCCAGAAGCTGAGGCCGAAGCTCAAATTCCTTCGCAGCTGATACGGGTTTCTCGCCAAAACACGACGTCGGGCGCAGAACCCCTGCTGCCATCAATCAAGAAAGAGGTTATCTCATGAAACAGGAAACCCTCCGCCGGGTGGTCATGACCACCGTCGGCGTCCTCATGACCGGCGTCGCCGTGGGCATGTACAAGGGCGCCGCCCTCGGCGTCGATCCCTTCCAGGTCTTCGCCTGGGGCGTCTTCTACGCCCTGCGCACCGTCTGGCCTTCGCTGAGCTACGGCACCTACTACACCGCCCTCAGCGGCATCATGCTGGTGATCGTCCTGCTGATGAACCGCAGGAAGATCGGCCTCGGCACGCTGATCAACATGTTCCTGCTGGGCTTTGTGATCGACGCGTCGGAGGCCCTCGTCCGCGCCGCCCTGCCGGTGGAGCTGCTGCCGGTGCGGCTGGTGCTGTTCGCCGCCGCGCTGATGGTCTCCTGCGTGTTCGCCTCGTGCTACATGGTGGCGGACATGGGCGTCTCGGTCTATGACGCCATGGCCATCACCTGGTCGGAGCGGAGCACCGTGCCCTTCCGCCTGTGCCGCATCATCACCGATGTGGCCTGCGTGGTGATTGGCGGCGCGCTGTGCATCTTTGCCGGGGAGGACGTCACCGCCATCGTGCACGTGGGCACCATCATCACCGCCCTGTGCATGGGCCCCATCATCGCCATGTTCAACAAGACGATCTGGGAGCCTGTGCGGTACGGGAAGAAGCGCTGAGCGCGGCACACAAAAAGCCATCCTTGAGGATGGCTTTTCTTATACCCATCAGATCGTTTTCTCCGAGTCCATCAGGATTGTCGTGGGGCCATCATTGGTCAGACTCACCTGCATCTCGGTGCGGAATCTTCCGGTCTCCACATGGATCCCCTGCGCCCGCCAGGCCTCGATCAGCTCCTCGTAGAGGGCGTTGGCCTGCTCCGGCCTGGCCGCCTGCGTGAAGCCCGGCCTGCGCTGGCCGCGGGTGTCCGCGTAGAGGGTGAACTGGCTCACCGCCAGGATCTCGCCGCCCACGTCGAGGATGGAACGGTTCATCTTGCCCGCCTCGTCCTCGAAGATGCGGAGCACGGGCACGCGCTCGGCCATGTACTTTACGTCGTCGTGGGTGTCCGAGACGCGGACGCCGATGAGGATCATGAGGCCCGAGCCGATGCGGCCCACCTCCTCTCCGTCGGAGAGGACGCTGGCCTGGGTGACGCGCTGGATGACACATCGCATGATGGATACATTCCTTTCTATGTAGGGATTCCGCGCCTGCGGCACGAATGCTTGGCTCCATGATAAGGGTCGTTCTTTGCGGCGGCAACAGGGTTCCGCGCCTGCGGGCGCGGGGAGGGGGCTTTGCGATCGGTCCGGGGCTACCGCCCGCTCTCCGCTGAAAACGCCATAACATGGCGTTTTCCGGGCGCTCCGAGCCCCCTCCACCCCTTCGCCCCTTCGCACATATGCCGTTGTGTCGCGAAGCTGTTGCATTCAAATTGTGAATGGACGCTGTTTTTTCCTTGTTGCGGGTTGTCTTTTGGGGTGCGTTTTGCTATAATGTGCTTAATGGAAACCATTCCACCAAATCTGATCAAGGGAAAGGATGGCACACAATGGCAAAACTGAGTTTTATCGAGGGCATCGGTGAGACCTACCAGGCCCAGCTGACCAACGCCGGCATCGCCACAGTCGATCAGCTCTATAAGGCGGGCAACACCAAGAAGGGCCGCAAGGAGCTGGCCGAGAAGAGCGGCATCAGCGAGAAGCTGATCCTGGAGTGGGTCAACCACTGCGACCTGTTCCGCATCAAGGGTGTGGGCAGCGAGTACGCCGACCTGCTGGAGGAGGCCGGTGTGGACACCGTGGCCGAGCTGGCGACCCGCAAGCCCGACAACCTCTTCAAGAAGATGAACGAAGTGAACGTCGAGAAGAAGCTGGTGCGCCGCGTGCCCGCCCTGAGCCAGGTGACCGACTGGGTTCGCCAGGCGAAGGAAATGCCCCGGGGTGTAGAGTACTAAGGGTTTCGCCGCCTGAGGGCGGCGACCAGGGCTTTCCGATCGCCCTGGACCTTCGAGGCAGCTTGTCTCCCATGAACGTCGATGCTGGTCATCGGCGTTTTTCTTTTGCGCTGCGCGCGGCTTCTACTGTAGCAGAACGCAGGGAAAACGTCAAGGCCGCAGGCTGCCAAATAACGAAAAGTGCCAACCGGTTTTGAGGCCGGTTGGCACAGGGTTTTGTCTTCAGCAAGCGTTCACGTCATGCGCTGCGGCTTGCCTTCGCCTGTCTCAGGTCTGTCTTACAGGCCGGATTCGGGCGCGACGGGCAGATACACGGTCACGTTCTGGCTCTGCCACCACTGATAGGTGTAAGGCGCCTTGGTGTCGCTGGTCAGGTACACCTTCACATAGAAGTCGGTGCTGATCATGTTGCCCTTGGTATCCTTGTTCATGAACTGGTCGCCCAGCGTGGCGGTGTTCAGCACGAAGGTCTTCTGGTTGCCCTCGTCGCTCAGCACCAGGCTGTTGTCGGAGGCCTTGTACAGCTCCCACTTGATGTGGGTGGTGGCACTGCCGCCGGTCTTGATGCTGAAGCTGGTCTTCTGGCCAAGCTGCTTCTCGGGCTTCTTGTTGGAGATCAGGATCGCGTCGGTCGTGGTGCTTGCAGCCACCTTGGCGCCGCCAGCAGTGATCACGTAGGGCGCGGTGTCCACCACCTGCACGATCTCGGAGGTCTTGACCTCGGTGCGGGTCGGGAACCAGGCCGTCGCGACGACCACATAGTAGCCGACGGTATCCAGCTGGAACACGTGCACAGGCTGCGCGCCGGCCCAGGTGGCCACCAGGGTGGGCGTGCCAGGGCTGGTCGCGTAGTAGTACAGAGCGTACTGCGCGTTGCTCAGCGTGCCGGTGTAGTTCAGCGTGTAGGCCACGCTGCCACCCTTGCTGACCGTGGTGGGATTGGCCGTCACGGACATCAGGTGATCGCCGGCGGCGATGTTCACAGCGTTGGAGGGCACAGTCACCCAGGAGCCGCTCACGCCGTCCCAGGCCTGGCCATACACCACATAGGTACCGGAGTTGGACACGTTCATGTCAAACTCGGTGGTGCCGTTGGTGAAGTAGTAGCTGTCGGTCTGCTTCACGCCGTCCAGGTACACCACGAAGTTGGTGTAGATGGGCGCGATGGTCGCGTTCATCTTCACGTGCAGCACGGTGTCGCTCTTCTTGGTCAGCACGACGCTGGTCACGCCCATGTTGCTGGTGACCGTCAGGTACTGCATGTAGGGAGACGTGTTGTTCCTGGAGTCGTGGTTCGCACCATACTCCCAGTAACCGGTGGCCAGGCCCGTGATCGGGTTGACCATGTTCGGATTCCACCAGAACATCTGGCAGAAGTAGGTGCCGGGCGTGTTCACGGTGAAGTTCGCAGCGGGCGCGGTGGTCACCTGGGTCGCCACGGTCTTGCCGGTGGCGTTGTCCACGAGCCACCACAGGTAGGTGCGGTTCGGGATGCTGCCAGCGGACAGGTCGGCGGTCACGGTGAACTGGGTGCCGGCGGGCACGCTGTCGATGACAGGCATGTTCACGCGCACCACAGAGGTGCCGCCGCCGATGGTCACGTTGAAGCTGGAATGACGATGCTCACGGTTCTTCGCGCTGTCGTTCATGATGAAGCGGAAGTAAAGCTGATCGCCGGCGCTCACACTGTAGGTGCCGTTGGGCCGCATGAAGTCCACCACGATGGCAGACCACACGTCGCCGCCCACCAGCGCCACGTGGTTGATGAGCTGTTCCTTCGGGATGGGGCCTGTGTAGTTCAGGAAGGGCAGCCAGCCGTTCTGACCACTGGTGGTGGAGATACCGTGGATGCGGTAGTCCTGCAGGGGGGTCAGCACCTTGCCGGTGGTGGCGTTCACGATCTCCCAGCAGCCATTGTCCAGAGCGGAGGTGGGAGCGGGATTGGTGAAGCGGGCCACAGCCTGGTAACGGTCGGTCATGTCGCCGGTGGCGACAGCCCAGTTGTCATACACGGCCGCCACCATGCTCTGCACGGTCTTGTCGGCAGTCAGAGTGATGTCGTACACACCGGTCTGCATCGTGGTGCCGGCCGTCCAGGTAGTGTCGACGGGCGTCTGGCGGTTGATCACGATGTAGTAGGCGGTGCTGGGGTTCAGCTTGACGTGGAACACAGCCTGGGTCTTGTTGGACTCGGTGCCCACGGGGGTGATAGAATAGGGGTTGGTCAGCACCGGAGAATTGGCGGTGCCGTTGGGCGCGGTGTAGTAATAGCCGTTGGTGGCAAAGCTGTTATACAGCACAGGCTGCTCGTTGACATCCAGCACGGACACGATCACGCCCATGCCGTCGTTCACAGTGATGTCCACTTCCTGGGCATAACCGGCGCCGGTGGTGATGCGATAGTAATCCGAGTTGTCCGTCAGGGTCAGCGCGCCGCGGTGGGTCTGACCGTAGGTGATGGCGGTCGGATTGCCGATGCCGCCGTTGGGCTCCACTTCGGTGGTCTCGCAGGAGGTCCAGGTCACACGCAGATCATACTTGCCGACCTGTTCCTTCTCCATGCCCTGAATGCGCAGGAAGTAGGTGCCGGGTTCCACATAAGCCTCCCGCGTTGTCGGCGTTCCTGCGTTCTCGGAACCCGGGGCCGCCTGGAACCTGGGCGTGGTGCCCAGCGCTTCCGTGATATCGCCGTTATAGAGGATGATGTCCAGCTCTTTGTTCGTGTAGTTGGTGAGCTCGATCTTGAGGCGGCTCGCGCTGCCCACGGTGAACTGCGCGTAATCCCACCAATTCAACCAGTGCTGAATGGCGGTCTGCCAGGTCAGCGCGCCGGTCACCAGGGTGCCGCTGGTCAGGGTCAGAGCGTTCATCTGGGAGCGGTTGTTGTTGAAGTTGACGCCCGCGGCATTCTGCTTGGCCTCAATGGTATAAGGCAGAACACCGGTGGGAGCCGGGAAGCCGTTCAGGGCTTCGACCTTCGCATAATAGGTACCGGCGTCCAGCCAGCTGAAGCCGGCGGTCACGCGGGTGCTGCCGGTCTTCGGGCCGTCGATGATCATGCTCATGTCCTCATTGTAGAGGGTCACGGTCAGGGTCATGCCGCCGGTCAGCAGGGTCTGGGGATCCACGTAGACATTCAGACTGCCCACGCTGCTCGTGGTAATCTTCCAGATCTGGCTCTGCTTCGTGACATTGTTCAGGGAGTCGGTGACAGGAGCCGCGTTCACAGCCAGGGTCTTCTCGCCGTAGGCTTCCTCGGCGCCCTCGACCACGACCGCTTCCTCGGTCTCCTCGACGACTTCCTCAACCACCTCAGCGGCCTCGGCCTCTACGACCTCCTCGCCCTCAGCGGCGGGAGCGGCTTCCTCAGCGGCCTCGGCAGCCACCTCAACGGCGGCCTCCTCGACATTGCCCAGGTCGATGGCGATCGCGACGCCTTCCTCCTCGGCGGGAGCGGCTTCCTCAGCGGGAGCGGCTTCCTCGGCAGGAGCCTCGGCGGGCGCTTCAGCAACCTCAGCGGGGGCTTCGGCGGCCTCTGCGGGGGCAGCTTCCGCAGCGGGAGCGGCAGCCTCGGCGGGCGCTTCGGCCACAGCGGGCACCTCCGCCACGGGGGCGGCTTCCTCGGCGGCCTTGGCTTCCACGGCCACAGTCACCGGCACGGAAGCCACGCGGCCCTCGCCCTCGGCGGCCACGGCCACAGCGCGGTATTCCACCGCGGCCTTGGCGGGATCAGCCACATAGGTACAGGTGTCGCCGTCGGCGACCTTCACCCACACAATCTCCTCGCCCTCCACATCGGTAGCGGGATCGTGGGCTTCCCAAATCACGGTGTAGGCGAAGCCGGACTCGACCTTCGCGGTCAGCACGACTTCCTCACCCTCGACGGCCTTCTCCTTGTCGGCCTTCACGGACACCATCGCCACGAAGGGAACCACAACGGGTTCGTCCGCGGCAACAGCGGGTTCCTCGGCCGCAGCGGGAGTTTCCGCAGCGGGGGCTTCTGCGGCGGGGGTCTCCGCCACGGGGGTCTCGGCCACGGGAGCCACCACAGCGGGGACTTCCTCGGTGACGGCCTCCACAACGGGGATCACCTCAACGGCGGGCTCGAGGGTGATTTCCTCCTCGGCCACAGCCTCCACAGGGGGCTCGACCGCCTCAGCGGGGGCTTCGACAGGTTCTGCAGCGGGCTCAGCCACCACAGCCACAGGCTCGGCCTCAGCCGCGGGAGCCTCAGGTTTGAAGAACCGCATAGGCAGGCCCGCTTCCGCTGCCATGGCGCTGACCGCGTTCATCACTTCGGCGGGTTCAGCTTCCGCAAAAACCGGACCGGTCATCTGCAGGAGCATCGCCAGAGCGATCAGCATCGCAAGCAACTTTCTCACTTGACTCACCTTTCCTTTCATGATGGTCACGGCTCCGCCTTGGACGGACGGTACCTGCGCCAAACAGATTTCAGAGAATATTATAGCAAGGGCAAGCGTTTTGTCAACCATTTATGAAGATTTCTTTTTGGAATGTTTCGTATTTATTTCGTTTTTCTGACTTTTGCCCGATTCCCTTCGACAGCCGGGCTGCGTTTGACCAAATTTGACAGCTTTTCTCCGGGAATCTTTACCGCTGAAGGCGCAAAGCAGCCGCCGGATTTGTGTCCAGCGGTTGCTGTTGTTCCCTTATTGTCCATCTGTGAACAGAGCTTTGCAGCGTTTACATGCGATTCACAGGTGTAAAAGTTTCGTTTTCGGGGCGCATTTCAGCCGAAAATCGGGCTGTCTCACACGCTCCGGGTCGCGATCACGTCCACGCCGGTGCCGCAGACATTGGCGATCACCACGTCGTGCTCGCGCACGGGGGCGGTCAGCTTCACCTGAGCCAGGGCGGCCATGCAGTCGCGGATGCGCGCCTTCGGGATGGGCGTGCGGGTCTTGACGGAGAGCGGGCAGGCGCTGCCCTCCACCTCCACCACGGCGGTCACCATCCGCTGGGGATCGGTGCACTCCTGGCGGGCGTAGGTGTCGCCGCGCTTGCAGGTGTTGCCGGTGACGCTCACCACCTGATCGCCCTCCAGGGCCACCGTCATGCGGCAGCCCATGGGGCAGTTGATGCATGTAATCACGCGTTCAGTCATCTCTCATCCCTCCGTCACACGTCCATCCGCACGGTGATGTCGCCCGCGACGCCCTTCAGCGCCTCGGCCTTGAGCGGCAGCACCGCCATCTCGCCGGGGGTGAAGATCATCGCGCGCTTCTTCGCCAGCACCTGTCCGCCGCACTCGGCGACCACCGTCGCGTTCCTGTAGACCGCGTCGGGCCGGAACATCAGCTGCACGTCCACGCTGTTGGCGCCCTGGAGGCGGATGCGCTGGGGTACCACGCCGCGCACACCCTTGCCGTCCAGCACGCGCACGCTGGCGCCCTTGTGCTCGCCCTCGCGGATGAAGGCCGCCGCCGCGCGTCCGGCCAAAAAGCTCTCGTTGGAGACGTGATCCACCAGGTCGTGCACGTGCAGCACGTTGCCGCAGGCGAACACGCCGGGGATGCTGGTGGCCAGGCTGTCGTCCACCACCGCGCCGCTGGTCACCGGGGACAGCTCCACGCCGGCCCCTCGGCTCAGCTCATTTTCCGGGATCAGGCCCACGGAGAGCAGCAGGGTGTCGCAGTCGAAGTGCTTTTCCGTGCCGGGGATCGGGCGGCGGCGCTCGTCCACCGCGCTCACGGTCACGCCGGTCAGGCGCTCGCGGCCCTCGATGGCGGTCACCGTGTGGCTCAGGTACAGCGGGATGTCGTAGTCCTCCAGGCACTGCACGATGTTGCGGTTGAGGCCGGAAGAGTAGGGCATCAGCTCCACGCAGGCCAGCACCTTCGCGCCCTGCAGGGTCATGCGGCGGGCCATGATCAGGCCGATGTCGCCGCTGCCGAGGATGACCACGCGCTTGCCGGGCATCTCGCCCATCAGGTTGACGAAGCGCTGGGCCGTGCCGGCGGTGTAGACGCCCGCGCACCGCGTGCCGGGGGTGCCCAGGGCGCCGCGGGGACGCTCCCTGCAGCCCATGGCCAGCACCACCGCGCCGGCCTCAAACACCTCCACGCCGCGCTCGGCGCTGACGCAGGTGACCCGGCGGTCGTGATCCACCGCCAGCACGGTCGTGTCGCAGCGGATGTCCAGGCCCAGCTCCTCAGCGCGATTGATGTCACGCTGGGCGTACTCCGGGCCGGTCAGCTCCTCGCCGAAGCGGTGCAGGCCGAAGCCGTTGTGGATGCACTGCCGCAGGATGCCGCCCGCCTGGTGCTCGCGCTCCAGGATGACCAGATCCTCGATGCCGGCCTCCCGCGCGCCGATGGCCGCGGCCAGACCGGCGGGGCCTCCGCCTACAATCACCAGATCCTTCTTGATGCTCATGCCTGTGCCGCCTCCTCCATCGCGCTGTGTACCGTGCCCACCAGCAGCTCGCTGCCATGGCCGTCCTTGGTGACGGCGGTCAGCGGCTCACGCAGCTCCTCGGCCAGGATCTCCGCCACGCGGGGCGAGCAGAAGCCGCCCTGGCAGCGGCCCATGCCGGCGCGGGTGCGGCGCTTCACGCCGTCGATGGTCTTCGCGCCCACGGGCCGGCGGATGGCCGCGCGGATCTCCGCCTCGGTCACCACCTCGCAGCGGCAGATGATGTGACCGTTCTCGGGATCGGCCGCCACCGCCGCCGCGCGCTCCTCCTCGTTCATCTCGTTGAAGGGCTTGGGACGGGCGGGCGCGGGCTTCCATTCGGCCTTCTTCCCGAGGCCCATGCCCTCGGCGATCATCTCCGCCAGGGCCTCGCCGATGGCGGGGGCAGCGCTCAGACCAGGGCTCTCGATGCCGGCGGCCTCCCAGGCCATCTCCGCGCCGGGCACCGCGCCGATGACGAAGTCGCCCTTCGCCTCGTGGGCGCGCACGCCGGAGAAGTTGGTGATCACCGTGCGCAGGCTGATGGCCGGCCAGGTTCTCGCCGCCACGCGGCTCACCTCGCTCAGGCCCTCCGCCGTGGTGCTGTTGTCGCGCTCGTCGTCGATGTCCTCGGCGGTGGGGCCCAGCAGCACGTTGCGGTGCACGGTCGGCGCGACGAGGATGCCCTTGCCCATTTTCGAGGGGCACTGGAACATTGTGCGCGCAAAGGGCTCCGCGTCCGGATGGTCGAGGATATCGTACTGGCCGCGGCGCGGGATGATGTGGATCTCCTCCCCCGCGGCGCAGATGGCGTTGTGCAGGGTGTCCGCCCCGCAGCCGGCGCAGTTGACCACCGCGCGGGCCTCCCACTCGCCGTTGTCCGTGGCCACGTGCCAGAGGCCGTCCTCGCGCCTGAGGCCGGTGACATTCGTGTCAAAGACGAAGCGCACGCCGTTGACCGCCGCGTGGTCGGCCAGGGCGTAGGTCATCTCGTAGGGACTCACCAGGCCGCTGGTGGGCGCGTAGAGGGCGCAGACCGCCTCCGGGTTCAGGTTCGGCTCCAGGGCGTGCAGCTCGTCCTTCTCGACGATGCGCAGCTCCTTCACGCCGTTCCTCTCGCCCTGCTCCAGCAGCTCCCGCAGCACGGGGCGCTCCTCCTCGGAGAAGGCAACCACCAGCGCGCCGTTGCGGCGGTAGGGCACGCCCAGTTCGCCAGTCAGCGCCTCGTACATCTCCGCGCCGCGCACGTTGTACAGGGCCTTCTTCGTGCCGGGCACCGCGTCAAAGCCCGCGTGCACGATGCCGCTGTTGGCCTTGCTCGCGCCCTCCGCGCAGTCGCAGCCGCGCTCGAGCACCGTGACGTCCGCCTCGTACCGGCTCAGCATCCGCGCCACCGCGCAGCCCGTGACGCCCGCGCCGATGACGATGATATCGGTCTTCAATCCGTTTCCCCCCTTCGACAAAACCGACGCGGTCTTTCCCTCCGCGCCGGGCTGTTGCTCACCTGACATTCTACCATGTTTTTCTGTGATTTGGAAGAGGCAGATGCAAAGGGCTGCCGGGGGAATGGCAAAGCCCCTGACAGCCCTTCGCAGCCTTCGTCCAAATCTGAAAATCTGATTAAAACTGTTTTACGCGGCGTCCGGCAGGGCCTCGGCTTCCTGCTCCGCGCCGGGCAGGCCCACCTTCTCCACGCCTTCGCCGTAGAAGGTGCCCCAGTCGTTGGCCATCGAGAAGGCCGTCCAGCCCTACTTCTCTCCGCTCAGGCTCTCCACCTGCCCGGTCAGGCCGGCGTTCATGTCGGCCAGCCGGTTCTTGTCGGCGTTGGTCAGATAAAGCAGGATGGCCAGCGCCACAACGAGAATCGCCAGCACGATGATCGCCGCATTCTTTTTGCTCTGCATACGCTTTCCCCCATTCGATCGCCTTACTTCGCCTCCAGGCCTTTCAGGGTTGTCTCGATGGCGGTGTTCCATTCGTCATAGCCATAGGAGCCGACGTAGACCTGGCCGGTCAGCCGGCCGTCCCCCGTCAGGAAGATCGTGGTCGGCACGTACTGCACGCCCATCAGCACCTTCATCACCAGCTCCAGATCCGGCACCAGGTGGGTGTAGGCGGCGCCGGTCTTCTCCGCGACCTGGCGGGCCAGCGCCATCTGGCCCTCGTCCGGCTCCAGGCTGTTGGTCAGCACATCGCTGACCAGGCCGAGGATGCGCACGCCCTTAGGGGCCCACTCCTCCGCGAGCCTGCCCAGCTCCGGCATCTCCTCCAGGCACGGCGGACAGTAGGTCGCCCACACGTTGAGCATGATGAGGTCATAGCCCTCGTACAGGCTCGCGTCGGCCTTGGCGCCATAAATATCGACGGTGTCAAAGCCGTTGAGGACGAACTCGGTTTCCCGGCCCTCCGCGTGGACACTCACTGAGGCGCAGAGCAGCAGGGTCAGCAGCAGGGCTACGAGTTGCTTCATCTCTTTTCATCTCCTTTGGCAATGTGCGGATTCTCCCCCGGTTGCGATCGTTCTATCTGCTGTCCGCGAGATTCCCCGGCTGCATCGCGTCCGCGGACAAAGGGGGCGGGTTGAAGACTCAGGCTTCTTAGGCGTATTCGACAGGCACTGATTTCAGATACATCGTTTCCGGACTGATGCCCACATCCCCAGGCCATACCACCGTGCCAAAAGCCACCTGCGCCGAGGCGAATACTGCCCGCAGTGTCCTGTATGCCGGCATGGTCAGATAGGGACGCATATCAAAGACTCTCTTCTCGCCATTGCGGAAAGTCAGCAGCAACTGATATTCGGGGCAGACCTCCACCTCAGCAACGCGCGGCAGCAGCTGCTCCTTCCCATACACGTATTCCATCATGCCCTCCCGAAGCGTTATCGCAGCGGGTTTTCTCAGTCCGCCAGATCCACGTCTGCGATGATCTGCAGGCGGTAATCCGGGTAGGCCTTCCGGACCTCCTCGTTGAGGATCGCCAGGGCCTCCTTCGGGCGGATGTCAAAGCTCAGCACCACGTCAAAGCGCATGGTCTTTTCCGCCGTGTCCAGGTAGAAGCCGTGCATCTGCAGCGCCCAGTCATGGGACAGCACCAGGCTGCGCACGGCCTCCTGCGTCCTCGCGGCCTCGTCGTTGCCCGTGTTGTAGGAGTAGACGCCCACGCCCGTGAGGATGACGCCGGTCTTCCGGAAGACCTCGCTCTCCATGCGGCGGGTCAGGCGGTCCAGCTCCTCCACGGTCATGGTGTCCGGCAGCTCCACGTGCACCGAGGCCAGGTTCTTATTCGGGCCGTAGTTGTGCAGGACCAGGTCGTAGGCGCCGCGCACATTCGGCATGCCCTTGATGATCTCCCGGATCTGCCCGGTGGTTTCCGCGTCCGCCCGGGTGCCGAGGATGTCGTTCAGGGTCTCGATCATCATCTCGATGCCCGCCTTGATGATGAACACGGCGATCACGATGCCGACCCACGCCTCCAGCGAGAGGCCCGTCAGCTTGAAGATCAGCGCGCACGCCAGCACGGAGGCGGAGAGGATGGCGTCATTGAGGGCGTCCGAGCCGGAGGCCACCAGGGAGCCGGAGTTCACCTTTTTGCCCTGGGCCTTCACATAGCGCCCCAGGATCACCTTCGCGGCCACCGCCACGGCGATGATGACGAGGGACACCGTGCTGTAGTCCGGCAGCTCCGGGTGCAGGATCTTCTTCACGGACTCGACGCCCGAGGTGATGCCGGCGTAGAGCACCAGGCCGGAGACGATCATGGCGCTCAGGTACTCGATGCGGCCATAGCCCAGGGGATGCTTCTTGTCCGGCAGGCGGCCCGCCAGCTTGGTGCCCACAATGGTGATGATGGAGGACAGGGCGTCGGAGAGGTTGTTCACCGCGTCCAGCGTCACCGCGATGGAGTGGGAGAGAATGCCGACCGCGGCCTTGAAGGCGGCCAGCAGCACGTTGGTCAGGATGCCAATGACGCTGGTGCGGATGATCACCTTGTCCCGGCTTTGGGTCGTCACGGTTTCGTTTGTCTGATCGCTCACGGCGAAATGCTTCCTTTCAGTTCCCCGGTTCGGTTTTTGAGTTGGAAACCCAGGCCATTGTAGCATAAAACCCCGGGCATGGCAACGCGGCCAGAAGGCTCCGTCACGCTTTCTTCGCACATTTGTTACAAAAGAACAATCCCAAGAACACGATTCCGGCAAAAGATGACCCTTGCTTTTTCGTTTGTTCTATGCTACAATAGCTTGCGATGTTTGAAACATCCATCGCTTAAGGAGGTGAATCGAGTTGCCGAACATCAAGTCCGCCAAGAAGCGCGTGAAGGTCAGCGAGAAGAAGAACCTGCACAATCGCATGGTGATGAGCGGTGTGCGTACTTCTCTGAAGAAGTTTGATGCCGCGGTGGCCGCTGATCCTGCGAGCGCCGGCACGCAGCTGAACGCGACCGCCTCCGCTATCGACAAGGCCGTGACCAAGGGCGTCATCAGCAAGAATGCAGCCAACCGCAAGAAGGCTCGTCTCGCGAAGAGGCTGAACAAGGCTGCCGCTGTGTAATTTTACCGGCGTGCGCGTGAACTTCTCCCAGTGGGGGAAGTTTTTTTGTGCTTCTCATTGAGGCTGATCAGGGCCGCGGGCAGCCGCCCGAGCAGCAGCACCACCAGGGCGATCAGCAGCACATAGGCGTAGATATCCTGGTAGTCGTTAAAATAGATGCTGTTGTGGATGGCCTTGCCCAGGGAGTCCCGGGTCTGCACCAGGTACTCGGTGGAGACCACCATCTTCACCCCCATGCCCACGGCGCTGACATAGGCCTGGCGCAGGTAGCCCGCCATCATCGGCAGATAGACCAGTCGCACCACGGTGAGGTTCAGGGGGCTGTTCAGCCGGTAGACATCCAGCAGCTCCTGGGGAATCGCGCGGCAGCCCTCGCAGACCGCCTCGCTGATGAGGGGGATCAGGATCAGCGAGGTGGCGATCAGCGGCACCCGCTCGTACTTCGTCAGCACCATGATGACCACCGCCAGCACCACCATCGGGATGGAACGCAGCAGGGTCATCAGCGGGGTGAGCAGCTCATGGGCGAAATCCCACACGCCCTCCAGCAGGCCCAGGGCGATGCCCGCGAGGCTGGAGAGGACCAGGGCCTCCGCCAGGTGCAGCACCGTGGTGCCGATGAGGCGGTAGGTCTGGCCCTTTCCCAGCAAGGCGAAAAAGGCGCGGAGAATCTCCCCCACGCCCGGAAAGACCAGGCTGTTCCCCTTCAGCCAGCCCGTGCCCTGCACGAGCAGGCCGATGAGGAGAACGCCCAGTCCCTGTGTGATGATGCGGTTTCGCTTACTCTGCTCCATAGTAGAAATCGTCAGCGGGCACAGCGCCGCCGAACTGGGTCAGGTCGATCTGCGCGGTGGCCTCCACCTGCGCCTTCGCCTCTGTCGCGGCGGTGTAGCGGATGGCGCAGTTCGGGATGGCGGCGGTCGCCACCTTGGCGTTGGGCAGGATCGGCGGCCTCGATCTCCTTCAGGTAGGCGGCCACGGCCTCGGCCTGGGTGTCGGCGGTCTCGGCGCGCACGAACAGACCGGCCTGGGTGTAGCCGTCAAAGCCGGTGGCCTCGCGGAAGAGATCGTTCACGGCATAGCCGGTCACCTTGTCGTTCTTGATCTTGGCGGCGGTCAGGGCGGGCTCGGCGGTCAGCACGATGGCCTCGGCGTCGGAGAGCAGCAGGGCCTGGGTGTTGGCCGCGCCGGCGAGGTACTCCACCTCCGCAGGCTCGATGCCGTTCTGCTTCAGGGCGTAGAGGGCGACGGAGGCGTTGATGGTGTTCTCGCCGAAGAGGGTGACCTTCGCGCCGTTCATGTCGGCCAGCTGGAAGCCCTCGCGCTGGGAGGCGAAGTACAGGTTGCCCCAGGTGACCACGGCCGCCAGGCGGTAGGTGGACTTGCCGGCCTTGAAGAGCTTCGCGCCCGCGTTGATGGGGGCGATGATGAAGTCGGCCTCGTTGGCCGCGAAGGCCGCGGGGATGGTCTCCGCCGAGATGAAGGTGAAGGCCTCGGGGTTCTGGGTCGCCAGGGTGGCCACGGCCAGGGCGGGCGCGCCGCTGGGCGCGGTGAGGGTGAAGCCTTCGGCGCCCGCTGCGCACAGGCTCAGCGCCAGCAGGGCCGCGAGGACAAGAGCGATGAGTTTCTTCATAGGTTGATTCTCCTTGCTGTCCCCTGTCGGTTCTCCTGTCGGGGACCCGACCAGTATAGTCCACCTGAGGGGCTTTGTCAATATGATAAACATTTAACATGCTCTGGGAAGAGATGGCGATCTTGTGCAGCAGCCGGATGGCAGGGTGGCTTCAGGCCCGAAGCCATGCATGACAGGGCGCATCCAAAAAACCATGCAGTTTCCCGTGCATGGCTTAGTACGGCTGGTGTTGGCTCCATGAGTGCCCGGGGTTCTGCCCATCCTTTGCCCGACAAACTGGAATTGGCTGTAATGAATGGAATGCTCACGCTAAGTTCAGCTTATAATAATGGGAATCAAAATAGGTTTCTTCTCCCCATTTTTTATAGCAAGTTTTTCTATCCTCTGAAAATCCAAATTTGCGAAGAAGTGCAACCGACGCAAGATTGATATCGGCCACTTCTGCCGTGATGGACTTGCCGCCTTCCGCTTTTACCCAACGGATGATAGCGTCAATCACTTCGGTTCCAAGGCCTTCTTTCCAATGCTCTTTTGCGATGCAATACCCGATATCATAATTTCCGTTTTCAGGGAATATGCAGCAGGTACCGACAGGTGTACCTTTCTCTTTCCATTCAGCAACCAAGTAATACCCCTCTGGGTTGTCTTCCATCTCATCAACACATTTGAGATATGCTTCATCCATGTTCTCACGGATAGGGTCGCTCATATACTTTCCGTTTTCTTTATCTCCCCACAGAGACAGCGTAAAGTCTTTATCAGACTTCCGCCAAGAGCGAATTGTTAATCTTGGCGTTTCTAAACTCTCGGTTAAAAGCATTGGGCGTCTTTCTCCTTCAAATCCCGATTTGTCGATGATTCATGAACTTCAGCGTTCAGTCGCTTCTGTCTCATCCCGAACAGCCATGTTTCAGGCACGATCCATGTACCACAAACACGGCCTTCTGAAAGTGATGATTCGTTGCATATCCTGATAATCCTGCAAAACAGATCCCCGATCAGGATATATCCAGCCCGAGGATCTGTTCAGTGAAACCTTGTGGTAATAGAATCAGCTTTTTTTCTTCTCCGCAAGGCATGCTGCCCAGCCGGCGATCGCTACCCAGTAAACAGCCATGCCCTGCCAGTCTGTGTTGGTTCCGTTTCTGATGGATGTCACGATCTCGAGAACGGTTGCAATCACCGCAAGGGCCATGACCACATAGAGCGCTTTCTTTCCGCTGATTGCCTGAATGAACTGTTTCATGTTATCTTTCCTCCATCTGTTTTTCTTTTGTCCTTACATTTGATTCGCGTCTTCCGGTTCTTCCTCCAGCTGCTTTTGCCTTCTGTAAGTCGCTTTCATGGATATCTTCAAGGCCGCAAAGCACAGCACGAATGTGACGGCAACCGTCATCAGCGCTGATACTCTTCTTCCTCTTCATGCTCTGTCTCCTCCCAGAACAGATCGTTCAATGTCACACCGAGGGCACGGCAGATCCTGTTGCACAGTCTGATCGAGGGATTGAACTCCCCGGCCTCGATCAGACCGATCGTCTGCCTTGTCACACCGACCTGCTTCGCCAGTTCCGTTTGCGACATATTGACTTCAATCCGGCGGAATTTCAGTTTCAGATTTCTCATGGGATCACCACCTCGGATCAGCTTGGATCACGTTGCTCATTATAGATGATCGCGTCGAAAATGTCATCTATATATTGCATTTCGTCTTTTTATTTTGCAATTTCCTTCCCATCGCGCCTGTGCGGAGGCGCATGGAGGATCCGGCTGCTTCCAGCAGCTGCTTGCCAGCGGGCTGGACCGGGAGTATAATGAGGACATCATCCCCGAGAGACAAGAACAGACAGGACGGTGACAGCGCATGCGGCTGCTGTTTGAGATGGACAAGCGCGATTATGCCGACTGCACGCATTCCTTTGTGCGCAACTCGGCGAGAAGCATCATCATCCGGGACGGCCGGGTGGCCATGGTCCACAGCCTGAAGTATGATGACTACAAGTTTCCCGGCGGCGGCATCCATCCCGGCGAAGCGCCCGTGGAAGCCCTGATCCGCGAGACCCGCGAGGAGGCCGGCCTGGTGGTGATCCCGGACAGCATTCGGGAATACGGGTATGTGCACAGGGTTCAGAGGAGCGCCACCGATCCGACCGAGATCTTTGTGCAGGACAATTACTACTTTCTCTGTGAGGCCTGGGAAGCCCTGGTCCCCCAGCAGCTGGATGCTTACGAGGCGGACGAGCACTTTTCGCTGACCTTCGTCCGTCCGCAGGACGTCATCCCGAAAACCGCCGGGCTTCCCTGAATCCATACAACCGGGCGATGGTGGAGCGCGAGGCCAGGGTGCTCGAGCTGCTGATGGCGGAGGGGTATCTCTGACGGAAGTCCGTGCGGGAAGAAGCAGCGATAAGGAGAGGATGCAGCGATATGCTGACGCTCTACGAACCCAGGTATCGCCGCGGACAATCCCGCGGTCAGGCTGTTTCTGAAGCACGGCTTTACAGAGGCATCCAGGACAGCAGAAAGCCTCTGGCTGCGCAGGGAGCTGTGAGGACAAGGCTTGTCTGCCGGGAAGCCGCCGGGCTGCCGCTCAGCGTCCGATGGCTCATTTTGTTAGCACTCTTTCTTGATGAGTGCTAATTTTCTATTGCATTTCCCTCCGAAAGGTGTTACAATACCCCTCGCGGGCCGAAAGGGCAAAGAACATCAGTGTCCCCTCGGCCCTCCAACCATCAACATCAAGGGGGCTTTCCCATGGCAGTGGAACTGGAAAAGGGCAGCGTCTCCATCGACGCGGAAAATATCATGCCGGTCATCAAGCGCTGGCTCTATTCGGATAAGGACATCTTCCTGCGCGAGGCCGTGTCCAACGGCTGCGACGCCATCACCAAGTACCGCATGCTGAACCCGGGCGACGACGCGGCCATGTCCGTCACCGTCACCGTGGACAAGGAGAAGAAGGAGATCCGCATCGACGACACCGGCATCGGCATGACGGCCGACGAGGTGAAGAAGTACATCAACCAGGTCGCCTTCTCCAGCGCGGCGGAGTTTATGAAGCAGTTCGCCGACGCCAAGGACGACGAGAAGAAGGACGGCAAGAGCGACATCATCGGCCACTTCGGCCTGGGCTTCTACTCCGTGTTCATGGTCAGCGACAAGGTCGAGATCGACACCCGCTCCTGGCAGGAGGGCGCCGAGCCCGTGCACTGGGTCTCCGAGGACGGCATGAGCTTCGAGATGTCCGAGGGCGCCCGCGCCGCCCACGGCACCACCGTGACCCTGCACATCAGCGAGGAGGACAAGGACTTCCTGGAGCTCTACCGCGTCCGGGAGATCCTCACCCGGTACTGCGGCTACATGGCCTGGCCCATCCTGCTCTTCGACGCCAACGCCAAGCCCGTCGAGCGCGAGGAGACCGTGGAGGGCGAGACCGACGCGGACGGCAACCCCGTGAAGCGCAAGATCACCGAGGAGCCCAAGCCCGAGCAGATCAACGACACCAACCCCCTGTGGCTGCGCAAGCCCGCGGACTGCACCGACGAGGAGTACAAGGCCTTCTACCACAAGGTGTTCACCGACTACGACGACCCGCTGTTCTGGGTGCACCTGAACGTGGACTACCCCTTCAACCTCAAGGGCATCCTCTACTTCCCCAAGCTGAAGGAGGACTTCGGCGTGCGGGAGGGCGAGATCAAGCTCTTCAGCGGCCAGGTCTTCGTGGCGGACAACATCAAGGAGATCATCCCCGAATTCCTGATGCTGCTGCGCGGCGTCATCGACTGCCCGGACATCCCGCTGAACGTCAGCCGCTCCTTCCTGCAGAACGACGGCTACGTCAAGAAGCTCTCCGCCCACATCACCAAGAAGGTGGCAGACAAGCTGACCGGCCTGTTCAACACCCAGCGCGAGGCCTACGAGGGCTACTGGAAGGACATCAGCCCCTTCGTGCGCTACGGCTGCATCTCGGACAACAAGTTCTACGAGCAGGTCAAGTCCGCCCTGCTGTTCAAGCTGACGGACGGCACCTACAAGACGCTGGAGGAGTACAAGCAGCGCAACGGCGACAAGACGAACGGCAAGGTCTACTACACCTCCGACGAGAAGCGCCAGGCGGCCTCCGTAGCCCTGTACACCCAGCGCGGCATCGACGTGGCGGTGATGGACTTCCGCGAGCTGGACGCGGCCTTCATGAACTTCATGGAGTTCGGCGGCGGCAACGAGGGCCTGTCTTTCGCCCGGGTGGACGCGGACGTCTCCGGCCTGACCGAGGAGAGCGAGGAGGGCAAGGAGCTGGACGCCGACAAGCTGCAGGCGCTCTTCCGCAAAGCCCTGGGCCGGGAGAACCTGACCGTGACCCTGAACGCCATGGCGGACGAGAACCTCGTCGCCGTGGTGACCGAGAACGAGCAGGCCCGCCGCTTCCGCGAGGTCTACCGCATGAAGGACATGCCCGTGGAGGACAGCCTCGCCCTGAACCGCCGCAGCGCGACGATCCAGGCCATCGCGGCCCGCGATCCCGAGGACGAGACCACGAAGCTGCTGTGCGAGCAGGTGTACGACCTGGCCCGCATGTCCGCCAAGCCCCTGGAGGGCGAGGAGATCACCGCCTTCCTCGCCCGCAGCCAGAAGCTGCTGGGCATGATCGCAGCGAAGTAAAAGCAACATCAAAAAAGACCGCTCTGCAGGGCTTTCCGTGAAGGAACCCTGCAGGGCGGTCTTTAATTATTCTCTGTAAACGCTATACACTATCAGAGATTCCGCGCCTGCGGGCGCGGGCAGGGGGCTTTGCGATCGCCCCCTGCACCCCTTCGCCGCCGCCATATAAGCGTGCGTGTTTTTATTACGTCTCCACATTATAAATCTTCGCCACGTCCTTCTTCCTGCCGCCGATGCACACCAGGGCGGCCGTCAGGCACAGGGCGTTGGCGATGACCACCACGGCCCGCTCGCTCACGGCCAGGGACAGAGCCCCGGCGATGGCCTCCCCCGCGATGGCGCCGACCGTGCTCAGCGTGCCGAAGGCGCCGTTGAAGCGGCCCTTTTTTTCGTCCGGCACATACTTCTGCGTGGCGGAGATGCGGATGTTGTAGGAGGTCATGCCCAGCAGGCCAGTGATAAACATCATCACCATCATCGCCGGCACGGAGCAGAACAGGTAGCCGCCCTCCAGCACCGCCAGGCCAATGTACACGCCCAGCGCGATGCCGTATTTCATCCGCACGGGCAGGCGCACGTTGTAGTGCACGATGCCGATGAGAAACCGCGCGAGGCTGGACATGCCCCAGGTCAGGGTGTAGAGGTATTCCCCGTCCGCAAAGGCCTTGCGGAAATAGGGCAGCGTCACCGTGTTCGTCATGCCTCCGCAGAGGCTGGAGAACAGGAAGTACACCGCGATGGCCAGCAGTCCCTTCTCCCCCGCCAGGTAGCGCAGGCCCTCCGTCAGGTCGGCGGTGAAGCGCCGGATGCCCCGCGCGCCGTCCTCCTGCCGCGCCGCGATGTAGGTTTCCTCCGCCCGGATGCGGGTCTCCATGATGGCCGCGGTCAGGTAGGTGGCCGTGTTGACGATGAACAGCGGCACGATGCCGAAGGTGCGATAGATCAGCGTGGAGAGCGGTACCATCACCACGGTCAGGGTTTCCAGGGTCGCGGAGACCGAGTAGGCCTTCTGATAGTTGCCCTCGCTGACCAGCAGCGGGTAGAAGCTGTCGTAGGCCACCAGGTAGACGCCGCCGATAGCGCCCAGCAGGCAGTTCGCCGCCGCCAGCAGCACAAAGCTGAAATGCCCCGTGTACAGCAGGAGGCTCATCACCGCGAAGAGGCCCGCGGTCGCAAAGTCGAGGGTGTAGATCGTCTTCTTCCGGGAAAAGCGGTCGAGGAACGGCCCGATCAGGATCGGGGCCAGGGCGTTGGGGATCAGGTAGAGAATGTTATAGATGGCGTACATCAGGGTGGAACCCGTGGCGTCCAGCACCATCAGGTTCATGGCAAAGCCGGAGAGCGTGTTGCCCAGCATGGACACCACGCTGCCGGCGGTGATGATCGTAAAGTCCCGCGTCCACAGCGGGTTTTTCACTTGTGCGGGCGTGTTCTCCTTCATAGCATCAGGCTCCTTCTCTTGATTCAAAAACGATGATCTCTTCGATGGTGACCCCCAGCGCCCGCGACAGGGCCGCGATGTGCTCCAGGGTCGGCAGGGCTTCGCCGTTCTGCCACTTGTAGATCGCCTGGGGTGTGGTGAAGCCGAACAATTCCTGCATGTCCCGCACGCTCAGCCCGGCCCGCCTCCGCAGGCGGACGATATTCCGTCCCGTCGCCGCAGGGTCGATCACGGGAAGGACTTGCCGCTCCCGCTCATCCGTTTTCCAGCACATAAAAACCCCTCTCCCGCGAGAGGGGTGAAGGAACCTAACCGTCAGAGAAGGCCGGCGGCTCTCTTCGATTTCCCTCTGCGCGCATACAGACAGACTTCTCCCGTCGCATTCTCCGACAGGAACCAGGCCGTATTCGTGGCATTCAAGTACAGAAGCATGGTCGCCATGGTCCTCTCCTTTCCGGGCTTTCGCCCTGATCGATACGCCTATCATAGCACAGTCCGCGCCCTTTGTCTATCAACCGGCAGTATAAATTCTGCGCGGGGCATGGCCATCCAGGAAGCACTGAAGTCAAGCCCTGTCATTCCCTCGCATACAGCAGCCGCTCCTCTCCCCTGATCGCATTCAGGAACTGCCTGTCCAGCGCTGAGGTGGAGAGCAGATCCACCGGCTTGTGCAGCGCATCCTCCAAGTCCGAGAGAAGAAAGGCCATACGCAGGCCCTTCACCTGTCCCTTGTCGATGCGGAGATCAATATCGCTCTGTTCCGTATTGTCCCCACGGGCATAGGAACCAAACAGGTACATGCGTTCCACGCCGTAGCGCGCCGCGATGGGCGCAACGATACGCTGGATATCCTGCGCGTTGTACAAGGTGATACCTCCTGGATGCTCATTCGTATCAACCGTTTTTATCCTATTCATGCCACACGCCTGCGGCAGCATCAGCTCCAGATCGCTGCCCGTTCCATCATCTGCCGCGCCTGATCCCTGCGGATCGAGATGACGGCCATGATCTTAACCGTTTTCTCCTCGTCGTCCACGAGAAAATACAGGTAGTAGTTCTTGACGCGCATTCTCCTCACGCCGATCTGCTTCCAAGGCGCATCCATCACCGTCCTGATGCGTTTGGGCATCACCGAGAGAGAGTGAATCGCATCCAGCAGCGCGTCCTGCAGCTTAAGCGCTGCAGCTGGCGCAGCCAGCTCCTGCGCGATATATTGCGAAATCTTCCGCATATCCTCCTGGGCCTCAGGCAGGATAATCAGAGAGTATGCCTCAGACATAGCCGCGAAGCGTCTCCTCTCTCAGTTTCGTGAAGAAATCATCCGCGGGTATACCTTCCCCAGCCTTAGCCTGTTCCAGCGCACGGGACAGCTTTGCGTCCAGTTCCTCGCGGGTCATCTCGTCCAGGGACACAGGCCGCGCGGACGGGATCGACGGGCGGAACGGCAATCCGTTGGACAGGATGACCTGACGATAAAACATATTGATGCCACCGGAAGCCGAGATACCCAGCTGTGCGAGAATGTGCTCCGCCTGCTCCTTGATCTCAGGCTCGACTCTCGCGGCCACGTTTGCGCTTTTCATCGTCATATCTGACACCGCCTTTCACTTGCATTATAGCAAAATGTATGTCGCATTGCAATACACATGCGCGTATAAGAAGCAAAGCAAAACCGGCATGAGCGCACAGCGTCTCTGCCGGTTGGCTGATGTAAAGGCTTCCCGCTTACAGCACCGGTTCGCCGTCCACGAAGACCTGGCGCGTGCGGCACTGGATGTCCCTGAGCGGATGGCCGTCAAAGATCGCGATGTCCGCGTCCTTGCGGACCTCCAGGGAGCCGATGCGGTCGTCCACGCGGGCGACCTTCGCCGGGTTGATGGTGATGGCGCGCCAGGCCGCGTCCTCCGGCAGGCCCTCCTTCATGGCCAGGCCCGCGCACAGGGGCAGGTAGCACAGGGGCGTCACCGGCGCGTCGGTGATGATGCACACCTCCAGCCCCGCCTTGTAGAGGATGCCCGGGGTCGCGAAGGTCTTGTTCTTCAGCTCGAACTTGGACTTGGAGCCGAAGGACGGCCCCACCAGCACGGGACGGCCCTCCTTGGCCAGGATGTCCGCGATCAGGTGGCCCTCGGTCACGTGGTCCAGCGTCACGTCGATGTTGAACTCATGGGCGATGCGCAGCATGGTCAGGATATCGTCGGCGCGGTGGGCGTGGCACTTCAGGGGCAGCTCCCGGCGGATGACCGGCAGCATGGCCTCCAGCTTGAAGTCGAAGGGCCGGGACTTCGCGGGATCCTTCTCCGCCGCGTCGATGTCCTCGGCGTACTTCTTCGTCTTCGCCAGCTCCTCGCGCAGCAGGGCGGCCACGCCCATGCGGGTCACCGGCTCCTTGCGGCCCTGCTGGCCGTAGCAGCCCTTGGGGTTCTCGCCGAAGGCCACCTTCATCGCGGCGGGATTGCGCAGCACCATGTCGTCCACGCACTTGCCGCGCAGCTTCAGCGCCACAAAGGTGCCGCCGATCACGTTGGCCGAGCCGGGGCCGGTGATGGCCGCGGTCACGCCGCCGGCCAGCGCGTCGTCGAAGGCCTCGTCCATCGGGTTGATGCCGTCGATGCCGCGCATCTCGGGGGTCACAGGGTTGGAGGTCTCGTTGTAGTCCGCGCCCTCCCAGCGGATGGCGGTCTCGTCGATGCCGATGTGGGTGTGGGCGTCCATCAGGCCGGGCGTCACCAGGCAGCCCGCGGCGTCCACGATCTCGCAGCCCTCGGGCGCGTCGATGTGCTCGGCGATGGCCGCGATCTTGCCGTTTTCGATCAGCAGGTCACCGCAGGCGATGTCGCCGTTGGTGATGGTTTTGATGTGGCCGCCGCGAATCAGATAAGTCATAAGGTTCCCTCCTGTTCACTGTGGGTGTCCCGCTTATGAGGTCATCATAGCATGAAGGCAGGTTTTTCGCAAGTTTTCCCTATGCAGGGAGCATTTCGCCGCCTGCGGGCACGGGCAGGGGGCTTTGCGATCGCCCCTGGACTCTTCGGGCGGCCGCTTTTGATCCTTCTGTTGAAGAAGTGCTTTGGGGCACAAGAAAAGCCAGTCCGAAGACTGGCCTTGTTTTTGTTCTCAGAAGCGGGCTTCGCGCTGAGCGGCAAAGCACTCGCGGCAGTAGACGGGGCGGTCACCGCGGGGCTGGAAGGGCACCTCGGTCTCACGGCCGCAGCCGTCGCAGATCACTTTGAACATCTGCCGGGGAGCGGCGCCATTGTTGGCAGCGCGCTTGGCGGCACGGCACTCGGGGCAGCGGCTGGGCTTGTTCTGGAAGCCCTTCTCGGCGAAGAAGGCCTGCTCGGAAGCAGAGAACACGAATTCGCGGCCGCAGTCACGGCAAGTCAAGGTTTCGTCCTGGTACATGGTTGGTTTCCTCCTTAGAATAATGTCACCCATCTCATGCCATGCTGAGCTTCCATGGTTTCCGGCAAACGATGCGCGACACCAAAGGAGAGAAGCATACCGGTGGGTTTTCCATCTGCCATTATAGCACACGTTTCCCTGTCTGTACAGGGCTTTGGAAAATTTTTTCTTACGATATTAGAACTGTAATAAATTTCCAATCTCTGCAGCTGGTTTCCATTTCCCGCGAGGTCCGGGCCTTTACTTCCCGCTCACCTTCATCACGCCCGCGTCCACGGAGGGACTGGCGATGCTCCGGCCGTCGAAGCGAAGGTCATCCGCCACAGCGCGAATGCTTTTTAACAGGGCGTAGAAGTTGCCGGCCACCGTCACCTGCTCCACCGGCTCGGCCTGTTTGCCGTCCCGGATGACGAAGCCCTTGCTCAGCAGCGAGAAGTCGCCGCTGATGGGGTTCGCGCCCGCGTGCAGGCCGCTCACGTCGGTGATGACCAGGCCGTCGCCCATCTCCGCCATCAGCTGCTCCAGCGTCTTTTCGCCGGGCCGGATGAAGAAGTTGGTCGGGCCGACGCGTACCGCGCCCGCATAGCCCGCGCGCAGGGCGTTGCCCGTGGTCTCGACGCCCTGCTTCTTCGCTGTCTTGCGCGAGTGCAGCAGGGTCGTCAGGGTGCCGGCGTCGATCACGGCCTTCGTGCGCGACGCGCTGCCCTCGCCGTCGAAGGGCGTGGAGGCAAAGCCGCCCGGCAGCAGCGGATCGTCCATCAGCGTCACCGCGTCGGAGGCGATCTTCTCGCCCTCGCGGCCGGCCAGCAGGGAGAGCTTCTGCTGGGCGTTCTCGGCGGAGAAGACCCCGGAGAAGGTCGCCAGCAGATCGCCCATGGCCTCGCGGCGGAGGATCACGCGATAGTCCCCGGAGGGCACCGGCTTGGCGTGGAGCATGGCCAGGGCGTCGTCCGCGGCGCCCGCGCCCAGCTCAGCCGGCTTCACGTCGCCGAGCCGGTAGCCCGCCGCGATCTTGAAGCCTGTGGAGGTGTCCTCGCCCTCCCGCGCAATCGGGGAAGCGTAGGCGACGCACACCTCGCCCTCGCGGCGCAGGTTCAGGCCGTAGCTGTTGCGCAGGATGCGCACCCCGCGCGAGGTGGAGACCGAGACGCCCTGGGTCTGGCTGACGCGGCTGTCGCGGCTGAGAGCCGCCTGCTCGATCTCGTGGGCCAGGGCGATCTTCTTTTCGGCGCTCCAGGCCGCCAGGTCGCTCTCGGGCTTCCCAATCTCGGGGTAGACTGCGTCCCCCGCGAAGATCGTGTCCTGCTCCTGGGCCTCGTTGAGGGCCGCGGATTCCTTCACGCCCTCGATCAGCTGGGCGATGGCGTCCTCGTCGTAGGCCTCGGTGGCGGCGTAGCCCATGCGGCCGTCCACCGTGCCGCGCAGGCCCAGCCCGCCGGAGGTGGAGACCTCGTAGCTGTCCACCTCGCCCTTCATCAGCCCGACACTGAAGGCCTCGGCCTCGGTGTAATAGACCTCCGCCGTCTCCAGCCCGGCCTCCTTCGCCGCGGCCAGCAGACGGTCGATGAAGCTGTCCATCTGTACTCTATCCATGTCTTTCCAACCTCCCTCAGCGTCCGCCCACGGTCAGGCTCGACACGCGGATCATCGGCTGGCCCACATTGACCGGGATGCTGCCGCTCATGGAGCCACACATGCCCTGGGCCATGCGCATATCGCGGCCCACGCGGTCGATGCGCAGCAGCACCTCGCTGCCGCGGCCGATCAGGGACGCGCCGCGCACCGGGTGAACGATTTTGCCGTCCTTCACCCAGTAGCCCTCGTTCACGGCGAAGTTGAACTCGCCCGTGGCGGGGTTCACCGAGCCGCCGCCCATGGCCTTGGCGTAGAGGCCCTCGCCCATGGTGGCGATCATCTCCGCCTCGTCGTCCTTGCCGGCGGCGATGTAGGTGTTGCGCATGCGGGAGGTCGGGGCCCACTGGTAGCTCTCGCGGCGGCCCGAGCCGGTCGGGGCCATACCCATGCGGCGGCCACCGAGCTTGTCGATCATGTAGCCCACCAGCTTGCCGTTCTCGATCAGCACCAGGCGGGTGGTGGGCATGCCCTCGTCGTCCACGTGCTCGGAGCCCCACTCGTTGGGGATGGTGCCGTCGTCGATGGCGGTGACGCAGGGCGCGGCGATCATCTCGCCCAGCCGTCCGCTGAACTCGCTGATGCCGTAGGCCACGCTGGTGGCTTCCAGGGAGTGGCCGCACGCCTCGTGGAAGATGACGCCGCCGAAGCCGTTGTCGATCACCACGGGATAGACGCCCGCCGGGCAGACCGGGGCGTGGAGCATGGTGACGGCCTGGTTCGCGGCCAGTTTTCCGCAGGCCTCCGGGTCGACGCGGCTGTCGAAGAGCTCAAAGCCCATGGACGCGCCGGGGTTCGTGCTGCCGCTCTGGTTCTCCGTACCGTCGGAGGCCACGGCGGTGCAGGCCAGGCGCGTGTAGACGCGGCGGTCGGTGACGAAGGTGCCCTCGGTGTTGGCGATCAGCACGTCCTGCACGGTGTCGCTGTAGCGCGCGTTCACCTGGACGATCTCGCCGGAGACGGCCCGGGCGGCAGCGTCCGCGGCGCGGAGCTTCTCGGCCTTGCGCGCGGCGGTCACATCGCCGGGCAGCACGCGGATCTCCTCCGGGCGGCGGGCGTCTGAGGGATTCAGCGGGATGGGCGCGCAGCCCTTGCCCTCGGTCACGGCGGCGGCTGCCTTCTGGGCACAGGCGATGAGGCCCTCGCGGCTGGTGTCGTTGGTGTAGACATAGACGGCGCTGGTGCCGTTGAACACGCGCACGCCCGCGCCGTGGGAGCGCAGGGAGTTGACGCTGTCCATATGGCCGGACTTGAGCAGCAGGGAATGGCTGCGGCTGTCCTCCAGGAAGATTTCGGCAAAGTCGCCGCCGGTGGCGGTGGCCTTCGCCAGCACCTCCTGGGCAAGGCTCGGATGGATCATCGGAGATCAGTCCTTTCACAGAATAAGTCAAGAGCTATGCAGATTGCAAAGCCCTTTGCCCGCGCCCGCAGGCGCGGAACTCCTTGCTGCCAGCAGGAGATTTCGCCGCCTGCGGGCGGCGACCAGAGGCTTTCCGGTCGCCTCTGGACTCTTCGTGGCAGCCGATGTACCATCAAAGGGCTTCCACCGTCGCTGTGATCAGCGAGCGGAAGGCCTGCTGCACGCGGTTGGCAGCCTCCATCACCTCCAGGTGATTCAGCGGCTGATCCAGAATCCCCGCGGCCATGTTGGTCAGGCAGGAGATGCCCAGGGTCGGCAGGCCGCAGTGCCGCGCCACAATCAGCTCCGGCACGGTGGACATGCCCACCGCGTCCGCGCCTAAAATGCGCGCCATGCGCACCTCGGCGGGCGTCTCGTAGCTCGGGCCGGAGAACCACATGTACACGCCCTCCCGCAGACGGATGTCCAGGCGCTTCGCCTGCTCCAGGCAGAGGGTGCCCATGGCCTTGTCGCAGGCCGCGCCCATGTCCGGGAACCGCGGGCCCATCTCGTCCAGGTTCGGCCCGATGAGCGGGTTGATGCCCGAATAGTTGATGAAGTCGCGGATGAGCATCAGGTCGCCCGCCTCCCAGGAGGCGTTGACACAGCCCGCCGCATTGGTGAGGATCAGCGCGCGCACGCCCAGCAGCTTCATCATGCGGACGTACATGGTCACCTCGTCCAGGCTGCGGCCCTCATAGAAGTGGATGCGGCCCTGCAGCATGTAGACGCGCTTGCTGCCCAGGTCGCCGGCCCACCACTTGCCCTCGTGGCCCGGGGCCGTGCTCACGGGGAAGTCCGGGATGGCCTTGTAGGGCACGCAGGCCCGGTTCTCCAGGGTCTCGGTGTAGGAGCCGAGGCCGCTGCCCAGGACGATGCCGATGTCGGCGGGGCCAAGCTGCGCGCGGACGTAGCCCGCGGCCTGGCGGAGGGTTTCCATATCAATCATAGAGAACTCCTTTATTCGTTATAGATTGGGATAGGGCGCGTTACGCCTTCAGTTCCTTCGCGAAGGAGGTCGCGTTCCAGCGATCGGGCAGGCCGAGCCATTCGGCGCAGGTGGCGGCGATGTCGGCGTAGGTCGCGCGGGTGCCGAGATCCACCAGGCCCTTCATCTTCTTGTGCCAGCACAGCAGCGGCACGTACTCGCGGGTGTGGTCGGTGCCGGTGTAGGTCGGGTCGCAGCCGTGGTCGGCTGTGAAGATCATCAGATCGTCCTCGCCCATCAGCGCCAGCATGTCCGGAATCTTCGCGTCGATGTATTCCAGCGCCTCGGCGAAGCCCTTCGGATCGCGACGGTGGCCCCAGAGCATGTCGGTGTCCACAAGGTTGGTGAAGCACAGGCCGTCAAAGTCGCGCTTCATGTAGTCCAGCAGAGCCTCAATGCAGGCCGGATTGCCGGCTGCGTGGTTGGACTCGGTCAGGCCGGTGTGCTCGAAGATGTCCTCAATCTTGCCCACGCCCAGGGACGCCATGCCGGCCTCCTTCACCGCATCCAGCAGGGTGCGACCGATGGGCGGCAGGGAGAAATCGCGGCGGCCGGCGGTGCGGGTGAAGTGGCCCTCCTCGCCGATGTAGGGCCGGGCGATGACGCGGCCCACGCCCAGGTCGCCCTGGAGCATCTCGCGGGCGATAGTGCAGAAGCGGTACAGCTCCTCCCGCGGGAAGACGTCCTCGTGGGCGGCGATCTGGAACACGCTGTCCGCCGAGGTGTAGACGATCGGGGTCGCATCGCGGCGGCTCTGCTCGCCCAGCTCCTCCAGGATCGCGGTGCCCGAGGCGGGCTTGTTGCCGATCACCTTGTGGCCGATGGCCTTTTCATACGCGTCGATAAAGTCCGCCGGGAAGCCGTTCGGGAAGGTCGGGAAGGCCTTCTCCAGCTTGAGGCCCGCCATCTCCCAGTGGCCGGTGGTGGTGTCCTTGCCCGCGCTGACCTCGCGGCAGCGGCCCGCGCCGCCCACGGCCTTCGGGTCCGGCGGATAGTGGGTGCCCTCCACCTGGCCCAGGCCCATCGCGGCGAAGTTCGGCAGGTTCGGATGCGCCACATCCACCACGTGGCCCCAGGTGTTCACGCCCACGTCGCCATACTCGTGGGAATCGGGGGCTTCCCCGCAGCCCACAGCGTCCAATACTGTCAGAAATACACGCTTCATAAGCGCATCACGCTCCTTCTCTGGCTATTATACAATAAAACATGGGGATTGAAAAGCGGTAGGTTTCATCTGACAGGCCATTTTCCACCGTCGCAAAAACCCCGGACAAATGTCCAGGGTTTTTCCAGAAATGATTACCCGGCAGGGCGCGCAATGCGCCGATTGCGCCGGGCCACCGCCTGCATGAGCGCTGCATACTGCTTGGGCGTAGTGACCGGATTGATTTCAGGGTTGTCCTCGTCTGGCTCAGCCGGCAGGCTCTTTGCCGCCTCAATCATGGCGATTTCCTCTTCCGTCAGCGGCGTGCCGGGCTTCAATTCATAGGTGATCCATCTCTCCATCAGGCAGCCTCCTTCTGTCAGCATTCAATATCGCCCAATGATGTTATTGTTGTAGGCGTCGCGTTCAATCCTGGTTGCAAGCCTTGCTGAAATGATGCGGATATCCGTTTGGCCGGTCACACGATTGACGCGGTCGCAGTATACGACGGTCAGGATATCATGAACCAGGCCGATGGTGTGCCAGCGTTCTTCCTCCTCACTGTGCTCCGGATCCGGATACTCCAGTCTCAGTTCATCATCAAAAACATGCGCTGCGATGGGAAAGGATATACCATGCTTGCGGATGTTTTTGATGTTCTTTTCCTCATCCCAGACAAAGGTGTTTGCATGGTAAGCATAATAACGATCCGGCATCGCTCTCGCCTTATTCCTTACTCCCGGGCTCCTTGTCCAGATCGGCCACGACCTGATCCACCTGGCGGGAGACCGTCTGGCCCAGCTGGCCCAGGCGCTCCATGGCGCTGTCGATGGACTGGCTCACCTGCTCCAGGGTGTCCTCCATCTCCTTTTGGTCGGGGATCTCCAGGGTCGGCACGGCGTCGTCGGTCACAGGGGCCTCCGCCTCAGCGCTGGCGGCGGAAAAGTCCATGGTCGGCGCGCGGTCGAAGGGGTTGCTCTTCCCCTGGATGCCGCTCTCCGGCTTGGGCTCCTCCTTCTCCGACTCCACCACCGGCGCGGCGGTCTCCGCCTGTTCGGCCTCCTCCTCAGCGGGAGCCTCCTCCGGGGCGGCCTCGTTCTTCGCGGCGCGGCTCTCGCTGTCGGCGGTGTGCTCCGCGCGGATCGCGGCCAGCTGCTCGTCCAGGCCGGCCACCTCCTTCAGCAGGCTGCTCAGCTCCTCCGGCAGGGCGGCGCCGTCCTTCCACAGGGCGTAGGCCTTCTCGCCGAAGCCGTCGAGAATCTCCTTGCGGTGGTTGATGAGGTTCATCTCATTGACCTTAAAGCGGGTGTTGGTCGCCAGCTGATTGGCGGCGTTGCCGATGGCCTCCATGCTCTTGACCCAGGCGTTCTTCATCGTTGTTCCGAGATCAGCCATTTCAAAGCATCTCCTTTAATTGCAGCAGATGAGAGATACCGCGGCGGTTTGCAGATCATCAGGCGTACAGCACGACGTGCGTCATATCTATTCGCGGTATCTTATATTCATTCGACAGGGATGGTGAAAATCCTGCTTTATCCCGGCAGATTGATCTGCAGGGCGCCAGGCAGCGCCTCCACCACCACGTGATCCATCGGGCTGATCTCGCCGTCCACCTGCACCCGCGCGCCGGGGCAGTCGATCTCCACGCGCTTGGCCTTCACCCGGGAGGTGATGCGGAACTTCAGGATGCGCTTCATCATCAGGCCCGGCAGGTAGCGCGGCAGCTTCCAGCGGGGCTGATCCCGCACCACCACCACGTCCAGCAGGCCGTCCTCCACCGAGGCGTCCGGGCAGATGGCGATGCCGCCGCCGATGTACCGGCCGTTAGCCGCCGCGCAGATCAGGGCGTCCAGCTCCTGCTCGCCGCTGTCCGTGGTCAGCCGCACGTGGGTCGGCTTGTAGCGAACAATCGCGCAGACTAAGCCGCACAGGTAGGGCAGCAGGCCGCGCAGGTGCTTCTTGAAGCGCTCGGTCTCATCCAGCACGCGCACGTCGAAGCCCAGGCCGGCCACGTTCAGGAAGAGCTTCCCGTTGATGCGGGCGGCGTCCACCTTCCGCGGCGTGCCGTTCAGGGCCACGTCCAGTGCGCTTTTCAGATCCCGGGGAATACCCAGGGTCTTGACCAGGTCGTTGCCCGTGCCCGCCGGGATGATGCCCAGCACGGCCCTCTTGCCCACCAGGCCCCGGGCGACCTCCAGGGAGGTGCCGTCGCCGCCCACGGAGATGACGGCGGATGCGCCGGAGAGGGCGGCTTGGGTGGCCAGCACCTCGGCGTGGCCGGGGCTTTCCGTGCGCAGGAAGACGCAGGGGGCATGGCGGCGGTTCATCTCGCTGCGCAGGGCTTCCTCGGCTTTGAGGGCGAAGCCGCCGCCGGCGATGGGGTTGACGATGAAGACATGCAAGGGGATCGCCTCCTGGTCAATAAAACTTCAAACGCTTATCTTTTTGGAGTTTCGGATCGTCCACGTGCTGCTCCACCAGCCAGCGGGTGCCGTCGGTGGTCAGCTTGATCATGCCCCAGGAGGCGAAGCCGTAGGGGATCTTGTACTTGTTGAGCACCTGCTGATCCTTGGCGGTGTCGCCCGCGCCGTGGGGGATGAACATGTATTCCGGCGTGATGTCCTTCATGAAGGCCCACTCCAGGGAGGTGATGCCGTGGTGGGGCACCTTCACGATGTCGCAGTGCAGGTCATAGCGCTTGGCCAGGTCGCGCTGGGCCGCACCGTCGATGTCGCCGGTGAGCAGCAGGGTGCAGTCGCCGTACTGGACGCGCAGCACGCCCGAGAGGTTGTTGACCGCCTTGTGCCCCTTGAACTGCATGCAGCGGATGTCCACGTCGCCGAAGGGGATCGTGTCGCCGTCGGTCACGTCGATCACCTCGATGCCCTTCTCGTCGCACAGCTTCATCGCCCGCATCTGGCTGACCGTGTACTCGGTGTAGTCGTGGGGGAAGAAGGTGTAGAAGGCGTCCGCCGTGAGCGTTCCCTGCTCCGTCAGGGTCAGGAAGCCGGTGAGGTGGTCGTTGTGCGGGTGGCTGTTGACGAACATGTCCAGGTGATCCACCCCGACCTCGTCCAGCATCTTCTGGATGGTCTCCACCTGCTCGGTGAGGCCGCCGTCGATCATCATGGTCAGGCCGTCGTAGGTCATCAGCATGCAGTCCGCGCCGTAGAGCGGGCAGACGTAGAGGGTGAGCAGCGGCGTGCTGCCGTCGAAGGGCTCCGAGGTCGAGGCCGCGTAGACGTGCTATTCGCCGAGGGCGCAGCCGCACAGCAGCACGAGGCAAAGGGAAAACGCCAGCAGGCGTGTGAGGATCTTCATCGGGTTTCCTTCCCGCCGGGGTTTCTGGGCATTCCCGGCTCATGATCGCTGTCTGTTTATCATAGCACAGATGGCGGCCCACGGGTAGGCCGCGGGGAAATTTTTCACACGGGCGGCCCGGACAGCGCGGCTGTCGCCTTCCCGCTCTTGCCCGCGCGGCCCGGATGTGGTAAGATGGAGGCCGTCACCTTTGACCAAGCTGGAAGGAGCGGTTTCTCTTGGGTCTTCGGCTGTATCATTTTCTCCGTTTCGTCGTGCGTCCCTTTCTTCCCCGGGTGGAGACCACCTGGGAAGTGCCCTTTGACGGCAGGCCCTGCGTTTTCGTGTGCAACCACGACCGCGCCATGGGTCCGCTGGAGATGGCGGTCAACTTCCCCCTGGTGGACGAGAGCCGCATCTGGATCTTCGCCGATCCCCTCAGCCGCGAGACCACCCCGGCCTATGTGCGCCAGGATCACTGGTGGAACGAGACCTCGCGCCTCGCACCCTTCTACAACGCGGTGATCCCGCCGGTGGTGTCGGTGCTGCTGCCGCCGATCCTGCGCTCCGTGCCCCACGTGCCGGTCTATCACGACATCCGCGCCGTGCGCACCATGAAGGAGACCCTGCGCGTGCTGCGGGACGAGAAGCAGCACATCGTCATCTTCCCGGAGATCCCCACGGGCTACGGGGAGCACAGCACGGACAAGATCAACGAGGGCTTCCTGAATCTGCTGCCGATGTATCGAAAGCTGACCGGCGAGGAGCTGAAGATCTGGCCGATCCATCTGGACGCCCGGGCCCACGCCCTGCGGGTGAAGGCCCCCATCGTCTGGGACGCCGGGCGCTCTCTGGAGGAGCAGGTGCCGGAGCTGTCCCGGCAGATCCTGAACGGTATGTTTCAGTGAGCATCTTTCAATAGAAAACACAGCCGGACAACCTTTTCACACAAGGCTGTCCGGCTGTTTTTTCATATAAATCTCATTCGATTACGCTTTGAGCCTTCCCAGAGCCTCCACAACCCGCTCCATCTCCTCCTGCGTGCCGACGGTGATCCGCAGCCACGCCTTCAGCCTCGGCGCGGAGAAGTGCCGCACGAGAATCCGCTGCTCGCGCAGGGCCTGCATCACCGGCGCGGCGTCCGTCTCGTCCGCGCGGACGAACAGAAAGTTGGTCTCCGAGGGCAGCACTTGATAGCCCAGCGCCCGCAGGGCCTCCGCGCATCCGTCGCGGGTTGCCTTCACCCGGCGCACGGCTTCCTCCGTGTAGGCCGTGTCCAGGATGGCCGCGCGCGCGGCGGCCTGGGCCAGGCGGTCCACCGGGTAGCTGTTGAAGGAATCCCGCACACGGCGCAGGGCGTCGATCAGCCGCCGGCTGCCCAGCGCATAGCCGAGCCGCAATCCCGCCAGGCCGTGGCTCTTGGAGAAGGTGCGCACGATCAGCACATTGTCAAAATCGTCCATCAGCGGGCGCGCATTCTCCTCGGCGAAGGCCGCGTAGGCCTCGTCCACCAGCAGCACGGCGTCCTTGTCGCGGCAGTGCTCCGCCAGCGTCCGCACCCGCTCCAACGGCAGACGGACGCCCGTGGGCGCGTTGGGGTTTGCCAGGGCGATAGGCCCCTCCGCCTGCATGGCGGGCACGTCCACCGTGAAGTCCTCCCGCAGCGGCACCGTGTGCAGAGCGACGCCGAAGAGCTTCGCGTACACCGGGTAGAAAGAGTAGGTGATGTCCGGCACAGCCAGGGTCTTTCCGGCAAAGAAGGCCGCGAAGGCGAAGGCCAGCACCTCGTCCGAGCCGTTGCCGCAGAAAACCTGCTCCGGCACCACGCCGTTGACCTGGGCGATGGCCTCGCGCAGGGCGGTGGCCTCCATGTCCGGGTAGAGGCGCAGGCTGTCCGCGAGGCCCTGCAGCGCCTCCGCCACGCGCGGCGACGGCGGGTAGGGGTTCTCGTTGGTGTTCAGCTTGATGAGGCCGGGGATCTTGGGCTGCTCACCCGCGGTGTAGGGGGTGAGGGACAGCGCCAGCGAGCTTTCGTAGGCCATCGTGATACCTCATTAGGTCGATTGCGGGGATTCCGCGCCTATGGGCGCGGCCACAAACTGCTATATCTTCTATGCTGATCAAAAAAACGGCGAGCGAAGGGGTGGAGGGGGCTCGGAGCGCCTGGAAAACTCCATGTTATGGAGTTTTCAGCGGAGAGCGGGCGGCAGCCCCGGACCGATCGCAAAACCCCCTCCCCGCGCCCGCAGGCGCGGAACCTACTGTCTCACCGGGACGCCTTCCTCTGCGAGATACGCCTTCAGCTCGGGAATCGGGAGAATCCCGAAGTGGAACAGCGTCGCCGCCAGGGCCGCGTCGGCGTGGCCCTCGGTCAGCACATCGCGGAAGTGCTCCCGCTTGCCCGCGCCGCCGGAGGCGATCACCGGCACCGGCACCGCGTCGGCGATGGCCCGCGTCACATCCAGCGCGAAGCCGCTGCCCTCGCCGTCGCGGTCCATGCTGGTCAGCAGGATCTCGCCCGCGCCGCGCCGCACGCCCTCCACGGCCCACTCCAGGGCGTCCAGGCCCGTGTTGACGCGGCCGCCGTGGACGTACACATCCCAGCCGCCGCCTGCGCGGGCCTTCACGTCCATCGCCAGCACCACGCACTGGCTGCCGAAGCGCTCCGCGGCCTCGGTGATGAAGTCCGGGTTCTTGACCGCCGGGCTGTTGACGGACACCTTGTCCGCGCCCAGGCGCAGCAGCTCGCGGATCTGGCCGATCTCGCCGATGCCGCCGCCCACCGTGAAGGGGATGAAGACGCGCTCGGCCACGCGGCTGACCACGTCGAGCATCGCGCCGCGGCCCTCGTGGGAGGCGTTGATGTCCAGCAGCACCAGCTCGTCCGCCCCGCGGGCGTTGTAGCGGATGGCGGCCTCGACGGGGTCGCCCGCGTCGCGGATGTCCACGAACTGCACGCCCTTGACGACGCGGCCGTCACGGATGTCCAGGCAGGGGATGATTCTTTTGGTCAGCATGGTCATC
Source organism: uncultured Eubacteriales bacterium (assembly GCA_902790495.1). Taxonomy (GTDB): domain Bacteria; phylum Bacillota; class Clostridia; order Christensenellales; family Aristaeellaceae; genus RUG11272. Next base: position 1,959 of record CADASK010000003.1, on the reverse strand, counting down.
CCTCCTCAGCCCTGAAAACGAATAAAGCCTTTGAGCATGTTGAGCCCTGCGTCGCCGCTCTTTTCCGGGTGGAACTGAGTCGCCAGGACGTTGTCCCGGCAGGCGGCAGCGGTGAAGGTCTGGCCGTAGTCGCAGGTGGCGGCGGTGTTGCCGTCCACCGCCGCGGCGCAGTAGGAGTGCACGAAGTAGACGAAGGGGTTTTCTCCCGCCGCGAAGAGGGGACAGTCCCGTGTTTCGAGGCGGTTCCAGCCCATGTGGGGGATCTTGAGGCCCTCGCCGCCCCGCAGCCTGGTGATGCTGCCCGGCAGCAGGCCGAGGCCCGCATAGTGGCCGTTCTCCTCGCTGGCCTCGTACATCAGCTGCATGCCCAGGCAGATGCCCAGCAGAGGCTTGCCGGCCCGGACGCTGGCAAGCACCGCCTGATCCAGGCCGGTCTCGCGGAGGCGGGCGATGGCGTCGCGGAAGGCGCCGACGCCCGGGAGCACCACGTGATCCGCATCGGCGATGTCCGCGGCGCGGTCGGTGATGCGGGCGTCCGCCCCGAGGGATTCGAGGGCTTTTTGGACGCTGCGCAGGTTGCCGAAGCCGTAGTCGATGATGGCGATCACGGTGGTTCACCTCCGTTAGAAACGATATTACTTCCTGTACAGCATTTCCTCGCGGCGCGGGCCGTTGGAGACCATGGTCACGGGGGCGCCGACGGCTTTCTCGATGAAGTCCACGTAGCGCTTGCAGTTCTCCGGCAGGGCGTCGTAGTCGCGGATGCCGCGGATGTCGCACTTCCAGCCGGGCAGCCTCTCGAAGATCGGCTTGCAGCCCATCAGCTCGGGGGTCGCCGGGAAGTCGGTGATGCGCCGGCCGTCGGCGGTCTCATAGGCCACGCAGACCGGGATCTCGTCCAGGTAGCCCAGCACGTCCAGGTTGGTCACGACCACCTGGGTCGCGCCCTGCACCTGCACGCCGTAGCGGGTGGCCACCGCGTCGAACCAGCCCACGTCCCGGGGACGGCCCGTCGTCGCGCCGTACTCGCCCGCGTCACCGCCGCGGCGGCGCAGGTTCTCGGCCTCGTCGCCGTGCAGCCGCACCGTGAAGGGGCCCGCGCCCACCGCGCTGGAGTAGGCCTTGGTCACGCAGTAGATCTCCTGCACCGAGCGCACCGGCACGCCCGCGCCCACCGGGCCGTAGCCCGCCAGCGGCGAGGACGAGGTGGTGTAGGGGTAGATGCCGTGGTCGGGGTCGCGCAGAGTGCCCAGCTGGCCCTCCAGCAGGATCACCTCGCCGCGCTTGTCCGCCTCGTGCAGGAAGCGCGTGGTGTCCGCCACCATCGGGCGGATCTTCTCGGCCTGGGCTTCCATCTCCCGGGCGACGGTCTCCACGTCCAGGGTCGGCTTGTGGTAGAGGTGCTCCAGCAGGCAGTTGACCTTCACCAGGGCAATGGCCAGCCGCTCCCGCAGCAGCTTCGCGTCGTAGAGCTGGCAGACCTGCAGGCCCACCTTGGCGAACTTATCGGAATAGAAGGGCGCGATGCCGGACTTGGTGGAGCCGAAGGACTGCTTGCCCAGGCGCTCCTCCTCGAAGCGGTCAAAGTCCACGTGCCAGGGCATCATGACCTGGCAGCGGTCGGAGATGAGCAGCTTCGGCGCGGGCACGCCGCGCTCCTCGAGAGCGTGCAGTTCGCTGAGCAAAGACTCGATGTTCAGCGCCACGCCGGGGCCGATGATGTTGGTCACGTTCTGATGGAAGACGCCGCTGGGCAGCAGGTGCAGGGCGAACTTGCCGTACTCGTTGATGATGGTGTGGCCAGCGTTCGCGCCGCCCTGGAAGCGGACGACGACGCTGCTCTTCTCGGCGAGGAGGTCGGTGACTTTGCCCTTGCCCTCGTCGCCCCAGTTGGCTCCGACTACGATTTGAACCATGGCTGTGTATCTCCTTTTTTTGTACTCGTCCTATCCTATATAC
>CADASK010000002.1 GCA_902790495.1 uncultured Eubacteriales bacterium | reverse complement strand
GATTCACTCTTAGGAATCTGCTGTCTTTTCTTTCTTGCGTTTCGGTTTCCCTGTATCGTTTTCAAGGTTCACGCGCCAGCCGCTCTCGCGACGGCTTGTCTATAATACCACCGGTTCGGGACCTTGTCAAGCCCTATTTGAACGTTTTTTCATATTTTTTTGTCTTTTTGTAATATTCCGAACTCATCCTCAACCCTCAAGTTGAATGTTCGTGTTTAATGCCGATTAATACCGGAAAACGTCAGGATTCGTTCGCCATTCAACCGCCATCCTTCCGGAAATCTGTGACAGAAAATGAAAAGAGACAGCTTCCGCCGCCTCTTTTTCTCTTCCTGCAGCAAAAATCTTTTTCACTTTGCCTGCCCGTCCCCGGGCATTTCCTTCATCGCCGCCAGCGTTCTGCGCACGATCACCCACGACAGCAGCACCGACAGCACGTCGCTCACCGGCGGCGAGAGCTGCAGGCCCGTCAGCCCGAAGAGGGCCGGGAGGATCAGCAGCATCGGGATCAGGAAAATCCCCTGCCGCGCCGCCGCCAGCACCGTCGCCCGGCCGCCCAGGCCGATGGACTGCGTGAACATGTTGCTCATGGTATAAAAGCCCCACAGCGGGATGGTCAGCAGCTGCAGGCGCAGCGCCGTGGTGCCGATCTCGATGACTGCCGGGTCGTTCCGGAAGATCTGCACGATATTCCCCGACAGCAGCATCGACGCGCCCGCCAGCACCAGCAGGATCACCGTGGATACCTTCACACAATAGATGTAGGCCTTCCGCACGCGGCCATAGGCCTTCGCGCCGTAGCAGTAGGCGCACACCGGCTGGAAGCCCTGGCCGAAGCCCACCACCGCCGAGTTGATGAACATGGTGTACCGGCTCACGATGGACATGGCCGCGATGGCCGGGTCGCCCCACTGGGCTGCCACGTTGTTCAGGATGATGGTCGCCACGCTGGCGATGCCCTGCCGCCCGAGGGACGGGAAACCGTTGTACAGCATCCGCCACACCGTGCTGCGCGTCGGGTGGAAATCGCGCAGGCGGACGTGCATCGTGTCGGAGCGGGTGTTGGTGATGGTCAGCAGAATGGCCAGACTGACCGCCTGGGAGATGGCCGTCGCCGCGCCCGCGCCGGCCGTGCCCATGCCGAGGCCGAAGATCAGCAGCGGGTCGAGGGCCATGTTCAGCAGGCCGCCGATGCCGATGCCCACCATCGCGTAGGCCGCGAGGCCCTGGAAGCGCAGGAGGTTGTTGAGCACCAGCGAGCTCATCATGAAGGGCGCTCCGTAGAGGATGTAGGTCGCGTAGGCCTTCGCGTGGGGCGCAATGGTCTCGGTGGCGCCGAGCAGGCGCACGAGGGGATCCAGGGCGATTAGGCCGACGGCGGAGACCACCACGCCCATGCCCAGGGCGATGAAGAAGGCCTGGGACACGAAGCCGCGCGCCTCCTCCAGGTGGCCCGCGCCCATCTCGCGGCTCATGTTGGCGCTGCAGCCCATGCCGATGGTGAAGGCGATGGCCTGGATGAACGCCATGGCCGAGAAGATGACGCCCACCGCGCCGGAGGCGGCTGTGCCGATGCGGCCGACAAAGAAGGTGTCGGCCATATTGTAGATGCTGGTGATCAGCATGGAGATGATGGTGGGGACAGCCAGCTTCGGGATGACGCGGCTGATGTCCTCGTGCAGGAGCATCATGCCGCGATCCTGCTGGGTTATTTGCTTTTTGGCGCTCATCGGATCGCTTCCTCAATAAATAAGTTTAAAGACTTTGCTTTAGCAGCGGTTCCGCGCCTGCGGGCGCGGGCAAGGGGCTTTGCGATCGCCCCTTGCAACCCTTCGCCCGCATCTCTTTACGGATTGCTTTTTTATATGGCTGCAGCAGTTTTCCCAGTCACTTCATCCAGGGCGTCGTTCAGCTTGGTCATCACGCGGACGCCCTCGGTCAGGGCCTCGCGCTCATTGCGCCAGGCGCCCTTGAGCAGCATCGCGGTGGGACCGCGGGGCGTGAGGGTCAGGCGCTTGTCCGCGCGGGCCATCGCCGCCAGCAGGGCCGCGCCCTCGGGCACGTAGTCGGGATCCATCTTCATGGTCATCACCGCGCCTTTGCAGGTCACCTGGGTGATGCCCACGCGGCTGCACAGCACGCGCAGCTGGCTCACATCCATCAGGGTCTCCACAGTCTTCGGCGGCTCTCCGAAGCGGTCCACCAGCTCGTCGATGATATCCGCCCGGTCGTCCGCCGAGGTCAGGTTGGCGATGCGCTTGTACATCTCCATGCGCTGCTTCTCGTCGGCGATGTAGTCCCCGGGCAGGAAGGCGTCCACGTGCAGATCCACCCGGGTCGCCAGCTCGCTGCGGTCCACCTTGCCCTGGGCCTCCGCCATGGTCTCCTCGATCAGCTTGCAGTACATCTCGTAGCCGAGGGTCTCCAGGTGGCCGTGCTGCTCCGGGCCGAGGATGTTGCCCGCGCCGCGGATCTCCAGGTCGCGCATGGCGATGCGGAAGCCCGCGCCGAAGGCCGTGAACTCGCGGATGGCGTCCAGGCGCTGCTGGGCCGTCTCCGAGAGCAGGCGATCCTGCCGCACGGTCAGGTAGGCGTAGGCCTGGCGGCTGGAGCGGCCGACGCGCCCGCGCAGCTGGTAAAGCTGGCTGAGGCCGAAGCGCTCCGCGTCGAAGACGATCAGCGTGTTGGCCGTGGGCACGTCCAAGCCGCTCTCGATGATGGTGGTGCACAGCAGCACGTCGTAGCTGCCGCCGTAAAAGTCCATCATCACGTCCTCGAGGCCGTGCTCCTTCATCTGCCCGTGGGCGATGCCGATGCGGGCCTCCGGCACCAGGGCGCGGAGCCGCTGGTAGAAGCGCTCGATGGTGTTGACGCGATTATAAAGGAAGTAAACCTGTCCGCCCCGGCTGATCTCGCGCAGGATCGCGTCCCGCACCAGGCTGTCGGAGTACTCCACCACGTGGGTCTGCACGGGCAGGCGGTCCTCCGGCGGGCTCTCCAGCACGGACATATCGCGGATGCCCACCATGGACATGTGCAGCGTGCGGGGGATGGGCGTGGCCGAGAGGGTCAGCACGTCCATCTGCTGCTTCATGTTCTTGATGATCTCCTTGTGCTGCACGCCGAAGCGCTGCTCCTCGTCCACGATCAGCAGGCCGAGATCCTTGAACTTCACGTCCTTGGCGAGGATGCGGTGGGTGCCCACCAGGATGTCCACCTTGCCCGCGGCCACGTCGGCCAGCACGCGCTTCTGCTCCGCGGCCGTGCGGAAGCGCGAGAGCACCTCCACCGTGACCGGGAAGGAGGCGAAGCGCTGGCGCACCGTGTTGTAGTGCTGCTGGGCGAGGATGGTGGTCGGGGCCAGCATCGCCACCTGCTTGCCGTCCATCACGGCCTTGAAGGCCGCCCGCAGGCTCACCTCGGTCTTGCCGTAGCCCACGTCGCCGATCAGCAGGCGATCCATGTTGCGGTCGCTCTCCATGTCAGCGGTGATCTCCCGCACACTCTGGGCCTGGTCGGGCGTCAGCTCGTAGGGGAACTGATCCTCGAACTCCCGCTGCCAGGGCGTATCGGCGCTGAAGGCGTGGCCGTGGGTCTTGGCCCGGTTGGCGTAGAGCTGCACCAGGGAGAAGGCCAGCTTCTTCAGGCCCTCCTTGGCCTTGCGCTTCTGGCGCTTCCAGTCGCCGCCGAGGCTGTTGAGCTTGGGCGGCTGGGCCGGGTTGCCGATGTAGCGCTGCACCCGCTGCAGCTGGTCGATGGGCACGTAGAGCTTGTCGCTGTCGGCGTACTGGATCAGCAGGTAGTCCCGCTGCGCGCCCTCCATCGTCATGCGCGTGGTGCCCTGGTAGATGCCGATGCCGTGATCCTCATGCACCACGTAGTCGCCCACGTGGAGATCCGTGAAGGCCGCGATGCGCTCGCCGCTGGTCTTGCGGCCCTTCGCCCGGCGGTAGCCCGCGCCCCAGATGTCTGTGTCGGCGCAGACCGCCAGCTTCGCCTCGGGCCACACAAAGCCCTGGCTCAATGTGATGGGCACGATGGTCACCGCTCCCCGCGTCAGCGAGGCGGTCTCCTCCCGGAAGGCGGCCTGCACGCCCAGCTCCCCCAGGGAATCCCGCAGACGCTGGCCGCGTGCCGCGCCGCCGGAGAGCAGCGCCACCGTGTAGCCCTCCGCCAGCCAGCGCTTCGCGTCCTCCGCCAGCGCCTTGACCTGGGAGGAATAGCCCGTGACGGGCGTGGAGTCCAGGCTGATGACGGTCTCCGGGCGGATGCCGGCCAGGCCCTTGGTCAGCGAGGAGGCCGTGATCACCGGCACCTCCGCCAGGCGCGCGAGCACCTCGTCCCAGTCCATCAGCAGCTTCTCCTGCTCCGGCACCGCCTCGCCGCGCTCCATGGCGGCCCGCAGATCCTCCGCGAAGCCGTTCGTGCGCTCCTGCAGCCGCTCGCGCAGGGCGTCCGGCTGGCAGAGGATCACGGCCTGGGGACGGTACCAGTCCAGCAGGGTTTCCGTCTCGTCGGTCAGCACGGGCAGCCACACCCGGATGCGCCGGAAGGGGAGACCCTGCTCCACCGTGTCGGCGTCGGCCAGCAGGGCGCTGGCGCGCTTCTCCAGCTCCGCCTGGCGGGTGGCGCTCAGCTGCTGGCGGCGCACCGCCGGAGCCACCACCCGGTCAAAGGTGTCGGCATCCTCCTCGTCCCCCTCGTCCGGCAGGGGCGGCAGGCTGTCCAGCAGGGCTGGCAGCTCCTCCAGCTGGGACGCGGAGGCCACCGCCCGGCGCATCCGGTTAGCCGCCTGCTGGGCCTCCTCCTCCCGCAGCAGCACCTCCGTCGCCGGGGCGATCAGCGCCTCGTCCACCGCCTCCAGGCTGCGCTGGCTCATGCTGTCGAAGGCGCGGATGGAATCCACCTCGTCGTCGAAATACTCAATGCGCAGGCTGTTGGCCGCCCCCGGCGGGAACACGTCGAGGATGGAGCCGCGCATCGCGCACTGGCCCTTGCCCTCCACCATCTCCACGCGCTCATAACCCATGGCCACCAGCTTGCGCAGCAGGGTGGCCGGCGGCAGCACGTCGCCGGGCTTCAGGCGGATCACATGGCGCAGAAACACATCCGCCGAGCCCATCCGCTGGCACAGGGCCTCCACCGAGGCCGAGAGCAGGCGCACCTCGCCCCGGGCCGCCCGGGTCAGGGTGTCCAACCGCCGCCAGGCGCTGTCCAGGCTGCTGACGCCGCGGGTCAGATCCATCTCGCCGCCGGTCAGGGCCGCCGTGCCGGAGGAGAGCAGCTGGGCCGCGTCGTCCGCCGCGCGGGTGGCGCGGATGTCGTTGGGCGTGACCATCAGCACCCGCAGGCCCATGTCCTGGGCCAGTCTGGACGCGACAGAAGCGGCCTGACTGTCCGCGAGGCCGGTGAGTGCGACGGTGTGACCCTCGGAAATCTCCGCCATGAGCTGGCGGATGCTGGCGGTATCCGCCGCGTCGAGGAGGGTCAGGGGGGCGCCTGCGTGCGCCTGGGGTTCTTTTGTTGTTGAATGCATGATATACCTTATACTACATTTCTTTGATTGAATAGCTTATGGATGCATGGGTTTCGCGCCTGCGGGCGCGACCCGGGGGCTTTGCGATCGCCCCCGGGACCCCTTCGCACGCATCACTGTCAGGGAGGACTTACCCATTGTATTTGCTCATAGCCTTGTCGATGCCCTCGAGAATCCACTTCTCAATCCCATCGGCGGCGCGGGTCTGGGCGTCGAGGATCAGCGCCTGCTCCTCCCGGGTCAGGGGCTTGCCCAGCACCCAGTCCACCAGATCCCAGTTCTCCGCCGGCGCGCCCACGCCGATGCGGCAGCGGGGAAACTCCGTGCCGCCCAGCTGCTCCACGATGTTGCGCAGGCCGTTGTGGGTGCCGGCGCGGCCCGAGCGGCGGAAGCGCACCTGGCCGGGCTTCAGGTCGATGTCGTCGCAGATGACCATCAGGTGATCCTGCGGGCACTTGTACCAGTGGATCAGCGGGGAAACGCACTCGCCGGAGAGGTTCATGAAGGTCTGGGGCTGGCAGAGCGCCACCCGCCGGCCCTCGAAATCCGTCTCGCCCACCAGGCCGCTGCAGCGCTCCCGGGTCAGGCCCACATGCCAGCGGTCGGCCAGCAGCTGCAGGGTGTCGAAGCCCATGTTATGCCGGGTGTGGGCGTATTTGAGGCCGGGGTTGCCCAGGCCCACCACCACGAAGATTTCTTTTTCCATTTCGTATCTTCCTAAATTATCTTTCTCGGTATGTTATAAGGCGTTTCGAGAGATTCCGCGCCTGCGGGCGCGGCCAAAGGGCTTTGCGATCGGTCCGGGGCTGCCGCCCGCTCTTCACTGAAAACAGTCCACTGGACTGTTTTCCGGGCGCTCAGAGCCCTTTGGAAACCTTCGCCCATTGTGTTTTAGTTGGATATGAATCATAGAAAGTGTGAACCCTGAACAGCCAAAATGGCGGCAAATCGGGACAGGGCCCCGCTTGGCCGCTTGTTGGATGCAATTATCGGGGTTGGCGGCTCACGCCTTGCCGTCGGACAGCCACGCCGCCGGGCGGACGATGGCTTCCGGCTCGTCGCCGCCGGTGATCTCCAGGGTCATCAGGGACTTCGCGTTCTGCACGCGCTTGCGGGTCGGGGTCGCGGTCTCCATCACGAAGGCCATGCCGATGACCTCCACGCTGAACTCGCGCATCAGATCCACCATGCCCTTGGCCGTGCCGCCTCCCTTGAGGAAGTCGTCCACGATCAGTGCCCGCTGACCCTCCCGCACCGACCGCCGCGCCAGCGACATGGTCTGGATGTTGCCGGAGGAGCCGGAGACATAGTTGATGTTGACCGCCGAGCCCTCGTAGACGCGGGAATTGTGCCGGGCGATGACCAGCGGCACGCCGAGGGCGTGGGCCGTCGTCAGCGCCACCGGGATGCCCTTGGTCTCCATGGTCAGCACGAAATCCGGCTCCGCGTCAAAGTACTCTGTGGCCAGGATGCCGCCCATGCGGTGGGTGATCTCCGGGCTGGAGAGCACGTCGCTGTAATAGAGGAAGCCGCCGGGCAGTAGCCGCTCGGTGCCGCTCAGATTCTCGCACAGGCCGTTGACGTAGGCGAAGGCGTCCTCCCGGGCGATCCTCGCGCGGTAGCGCACGCCGCCCGCCGCGCCGGTCACGGTCTCCAGTTCGCCCAGGCCGAAGGTTTTGCACACGTCCCGGAGGATGTCGATGTCCTCGCTCATGGTCGATTTGGCCGCGCCAAACAGGTCACAGAAGTGACTGAGGGTAAAAATCTGATTCGGGTGGTCGGCCAGAATCTTCATCATCGCGCTCATGCGCTCGTTGCGGCGAATCTTCTCCATGGTTCAGCCTCCGTTGGGTTCCCTTGCAAACCAGTTACCGACGCATTATACCATACCTTTGCGAATGTTGGAAGTGTCTTTTTGGTAAAATGTTCGTGGATTTTGGCTATTTTCTGTGAATAGAAACCCGGACGTTCGGATTGAAAAGCCTTCTCCCTGTCCGAGAGAAGGCCTATCAGGTCGCGGATGAGGCCGGTGTCACAGATTCCCTCCCGCCACCTCGTTGATGAACTGCTGGGCGGTTCTGCCGGAGAGCCCGCCGTGGCGCAGCTCGAAGCGGTTGGCGGCGGCCAGCAGCTCCTCCCGGGTCAGACTGATCTCCGGGTGCCGCTGGGCGAGGGCCACCACGATCTGGTCGAAGAGCCGGCGGTCCGGCGCGGAGTAGTTGATGGAGCAGCCGAAGCGCGCGGAGAGGGAGAGCTTTTCCTCCACCGTGTCCGAGCGGTGGATGTCGCCGTCGTGCTCCATGTCGTCGCGGTCCTTCCAGGTCTCCTTGACCAAGTGGCGGCGGTTGGAGGTCGCGCAGATCATCACGTTGTCCGGGCGCGATTCCAGACCGCCCTCGATGACGGCCTTCAGGTACTTGTACTCCGCCTCGCCCTCGTCGAAGGAGAGGTCGTCCAGGAAGATGATGAACCTGCAGTGGCGGCGTTTCACCTGGGCAATCACGTCCTGCAGCAGGGCGAACTGGTGCTTGTCCAGCTCGATCACCCGCAGGCCCCGCGGGCCATACTCCGGCAGCAGCGCCTTCACCGAGGTGGATTTGCCGGTGCCGGCGTCACCGTAGAGCAGGGTGTTGTTGAAGGGCTTTCCGCTGAGGAAGGCCTCGACGTTGGCGCGCAGCTTCTTCTTCTGCAGGTCGTAGCCCACCAGGCTGTCCAGGGTCACCGCGTCCAGGTTGTGGATGGGCTCGAAGCTCAGGCTTTCGCGGTCGCCCCGCACGCGGAAGGCGCGGTTGAGGCCGAACAGCCCGACGCCGCAGTCCCGGTAGTGGGAGGTCACCAGCTCGTAGATCTCCTCCGGGCTCTGTGCGGCGGCGATTCTCGGCGAGAGGCCGCGCACCGCCTCGGACACCGCGCGGTTGTACATCTGCTCGCGCTTGGGCACGGCGGTGTAGCCCTGCAGCAGGGTCAGGGCGCGGATGTCCAGGGCCTTTTCCATCGCGGAAAAATCCCAGTGGAACAGCCTCCGGAAGATGCGGAAATCCTCCACCGCGATAGCCCGGATGCTGCCGTCCATCGGCTCGGCCCGCTCGAAGGTCAGCGAGAAGGAATCCTCGTGGGTGATGATCAGCCAGGTCAGGTAGTTCTGCCACAGGTTGCCGTCGAAGCCGCAGGCCGTCGCCAGGTCCAGCAGGCGCTTGACCTGCGCCATCACCGTGTGGGTGAGGGTAGCCCGCTCCTTGCCGGTCAGCGGCGCGTCCGCGGTTTCCTCCAGGCGCTGCTCGACCCGCGCCAGCTGGCACAGCGGGCAGTCCTCCGGCAGGTTGCTGTAGAGCGTCAGCCGGGATAGCTCTTGGTACAAAATGCTTTCACCTCTTGAGCGAAGGGGTCCCGGGGGCAATCGCAAAGCCCCCGGGTCGCCGCCCGCAGACGGCGAAATCCTCCGCTGCCATGATTCTGTTGTTCAGATCAAACTCAGAGTCTCTCAATCACCGCTGCGGTCATTTCCGTGCAGCTGAGTGCCTTCACGCCCTCGCCCCTCGCGATATCCGCCGTGCGGCAGCCGTCCTCCAGCGCCTTGTCCACCGCGCGCTCGATCATCCGCGCCTCGTCCTCCAGGTCGAAGGCGTAGCGCAGCATCATCGCGGCGGAGAGGATCGTCGCCAGGGGATTGGCCTTGTTCTGCCCGGCGATGTCCGGGGCAGAGCCGTGGATCGGCTCGTACAGGCCGCGCCTGCCGTCGCCCAGGGAGGCCGAGGGCAGCAGGCCGATGGAGCCGCTGATCTGGCTGGCCTCGTCGGAGAGGATGTCGCCGAACATGTTGCTGGTCACCACCACGTCGAAGGACGAGGGATTGCGCACCAGCTGCATGGCGGCGTTGTCCACCAGCATATCCTGCAGCTCCACGTCGGGATAGTTCGCGCCGATGCGGTGCACGGTCTCGCGCCACAGGCGGGAGGTTTCCAGCACGTTGGCCTTGTCGATGGAGGTCACCTTCTTGCCCCGCTTGCGGGCGGCCTCGAAGGCGGCCCGGGCGATGCGCTCGACCTCCATCACGGAGTAGGCCTCGGTGTCGTAGGCCTCGGGGCCGTACTTGCCCTCGCGGCGGCCGCGGTCGCCGAAGTAGATGCCGCCGGTCAGCTCGCGCACCATCAGCAGGTCAAAGCCCTTCTCCACGATGTCCGCGCGCAGGGGGCATTCGTCCTTCAGCGCGGGATAGAGGCGCGCGGGCCGCAGGTTGGTGTACAGGCCCATGGCGCTGCGCAGGCCCAGCAGGGCCTTCTCCGGGCGGTTGCCGCCGGGCAGGCCGTCCCACTTGGGGCCGCCCACCGCGCCCAGCAGCACGCTGTCGCTCTGCAGGCAGATGTCGACTGTCTCCTTGGGCAGCGGGATGCCCACCGCGTCGATGGCGCAGCCGCCCGCCAGCACCTCGGTGAAGGCGAAGCTGTGGCCGCAGCGCGCGGCGACGGTCTCGAGAACCTGGACGGCGGAGTCGACGATTTCCGGGCCGATGCCGTCACCTTTGACGAGGGCGATGTTCATGCGCATGGGGAAACCTCCTTCGCTATGCTGCGTGATGTGGCAGTCGGGGATCACACTTCCCCCGCGTCCTGCTGCGCCTTAAGGTAGGGCAGCAGACCGCCCTGGTCGATGATGTTTTTGATGAAGGGCGGGAAGGCCGTGGCCTGGAACTGCTCGCCCGTGGTGTCGTCCCGGATGACGCCGGTATCCAGATCCACCGACACCGTGTCGCCGGCCGCGATCTTCTGGGCCGCCTCGGGGCATTCGAGGATCGGCAGGCCGATGTTGATGCTGTTGCGGTAGAAGATGCGCGCAAAGCTCGCCGCGATGACGCAGGAGATGCCGCAGGTCTGGATGGCCATAGGCGCGTGTTCGCGGGAGGAGCCGCAGCCGAAATTCCACCCGGCGACCATGATGTCGCCGTGCTTCATGTTCTTCACAAAATCCTTGTCGATATCCTCCATGCAGTGCTGCGCCAGCTCCTCCGCGGAGGGGGAGTTGAGGTAGCGCGCGGGGATGATCACGTCGGTGTCCACGTTGTCGGGGTATTTGAAGACCTTGCCTTTCAGCATGGTGGCATCTCATCCTCTCTGAATCATGATTTCAGCGAAGTCTGCACCCGAAGGTTTGCAAAGGGTTCGGAGCGCCCGGAAAACTCCATGTTATGGAGTTTTCAGCGGAGAACGGGCGGCAGCCCCGGACCGATCGGAAAGCCCTGTGCCCGCGGGCGGCGACCAGGGATTTCCGGTCGCCCTGGACCTTCGGGCTTCCCTCCCGGAAGAGGTTGCGCCTTCATTGGCGATGAAGATTACAGATCCTCCGGATCAGTGATAACGCCCTTGACCGCGGTTGCGGCGGCCACCGCGGGGGAGGCCAGCACGACCTCGCTCTGCACGTGGCCCATGCGGCCCACAAAGTTGCGGTTGGTGGTGGAGATGGCGCGCTCACCCTCGCACATGCAGCCCATGTGGCCGCCCAGGCAGGGGCCGCAGGTGGGCGTGGAGAAGGCGCAGCCCGCGTTCACGAAGATCTCCGCCAGGCCTTCCTTCACGCACTGCAGGTAAATCGCCTGGGTGGCGGGGATCACGATGCAGCGCACGCCCTCGGCCACCTGGCGGCCCTTGAGGATGGACGCGGCCACCCGCAGGTCGCTGATGCGGCCGTTGGTGCAGGAGCCGATCACCGCCTGATCCACCTTCATCCCGGCCACCTCGCGGGCGGTGCGGGTGTTGCTGGGCAGGTGCGGCAGGGACACGGTGGAGACCAGGCTGTCCAGGTCGATGGTCACCGTGCGCTCATACTCCGCGTCGGGATCGGCCTCATAAGCCGTCCAGGGGCGGTCGACGCGGCCCTGCAGGTACTCGCGGGTGCGGTCGTCCACCGGGAAGATGCCGTTCTTGCCGCCGGCCTCGATGGCCATGTTGGAGATGGTGAAGCGGTCGTCCATCGTCAGCGAGGCCACGCCGGGGCCGGTGAACTCGATGGACTTGTACAGCGCACCGTCCACGCCGATCAGGCCGATCAGGTGCAGGATGACGTCCTTGCCGCTGACCCAGCCGTGCAGGGAGCCGGTCAGCTCCACGCGGATGGCCGCGGGCACCTTGAACCAGTTCTTGCCGGAGACCATGCCGGCCGCCATGTCCGTGGAGCCGATGCCCGTGGAGAAGGCACCCTGCGCGCCGTAGGTGCAGGTGTGGCTGTCCGCGCCGACGACCACGTCTCCCGGGGCGACGAGACCCTTCTCGGGCAGCAGGGCGTGCTCGATGCCGGCCTGGCCCACGTCATAGAAGTGGGTGATGCCGTACTCGTGGGCAAATTCCCGGGCCGTCTTGCACAGCTGGGCGGACTTGATGTCCTTGCAGGGGGTGTAGTGATCCAGCACGATGGCGATCTTCTCCCGGTCGAAGACACGGTGGAAGCCCGCGCCCCGGAACACATTGACCGCCACAGGGGTGGTCACGTCGTTGCCGAGAACCAGGTCGAGGTTGGCCTCGATGAGATCGCCCGCCTTGACGGAGGGCAGCCCCGCGTGGGCCGCGAGGATCTTTTGGGTCATGGTCATGCCCATGAGCGTCACCCTTTCTTGGTTTTAGATCAGAGATTTCGCCGCCTGCGGACGGCGACCAGGGCTTTCCGATCGCCCTGGACCTTCGGCTGCCACCGATGCTGACGGAGAGGGCTTACTCCCCCTGCCTCTCCACCCAGGCGTTCAGCCGGTTCAGGGCGCCGAGGTAGGCGATGATGGACGCCTCAAAGATGTCGGTGGACAGGCCGTGGCCGGAGAAGGTCTCGCCCTCAGCCATCAGCTTGATGCGCACATCGCCCATGGTGTCCTTGCCCTGGGAGGTGGAATCGATGCGGAAGATATCGAAGGTGTGGGGAATCGGCTTCACGATCTTGTCGATGGCCTGGAAGGCCGCGTCGATGGGGCCGTCGCCCAGGGCCACCTCCTGGAACTTCTTGTCCCCCAGCTTCAGGCTCACCGTGCTGGTGGCGGTGGTAAAGTTGGTGGTCTGCACCGCGAACCAGTCCAGCTTGAAGCCGTTGGGCTCGTTCTCGGCCACCGTGGTGCTGTGGGTCACCAGGGCCTCGATCTCCTCGTCGCTGACGTCCTTCTTCTTGTCGCAGAGCTGCTTGAACTCCTCGAACACCACGTTCAGCTCCTCGTCCGTCAGCTCATAGCCCATGGCCGAGAGGTGGTTGGAGAAGGCGTGGCGGCCCGAGTGCTTGCCCAGCACCAGGTTGTTGGTGCGGATGCCCACCGCCTCGGGGGTGAGGATCTCATAGGTGCGCTTGTTGGCCAGCACGCCGTGCTGGTGGATGCCGCTCTCGTGCAGGAAGGCGTTGCGGCCCACGATGGGCTTGTTGAGGGGCGCCTTCTGGCCGATGATGGAATAGACCGTGCGGCTGGCCCGGGCGATCTGCCGGGTGTCGATGCGGGTCTGCTCCACGCCGTAGATGTCCGGCCGGGTGCGCATGGCCATCACGACCTCCTCCAGGGCCGTGTTGCCCGCGCGCTCGCCCAGGCCGTTGATGGTGCACTCAATCTGGCGCGCGCCGCCCTGCACGCCGGCCAGGCTGTTGGCCACCGCCATGCCCAGGTCGTTGTGGCAGTGCACGGAGAACTCCACCTTCTCGGTGCCGGGCACGCGGCCCATCACCGTGGAGATCAGCTGGCGCATCTCGTCCGGCGTGGTGTAGCCCACGGTGTCCGGCAGGTTGATGACCGTGGCGCCGCAGCGGATGGCGATCTCCACCACCCGGCAGAGAAAGTCCACGTCCGAGCGGGTGGCGTCCTCGCAGGAGAACTCCACGTTGGAGCAGTACTTGACCGCGCGCCTGGTCATCTCCTCCGTGCGCTCGAGCACCTGCTCCGGGGTCATCTTGAGCTTGTACTCCATGTGCAGGGGCGAGGTGGCGATGAACAGGTGAATGCGCGGGTCGGCGGCGTTCTTCACCGCCTCCCAGGCGCAGTCGATGTCCTTGGCCGTGGCCCGGGCGAGGGAGGCCACCGTGCAGTCCTTCACCGAGCCGGCGATGGTCTGCACGGACTCAAAGTCGCCCGGCGAGGAGATGGCGAAGCCCGCCTCGATCACATCCACCTTCAGGCGCTCCAGGCACTTGGCGACCTCGATCTTTTCCTTCAGGTTCATCGAGCAGCCCGGAGACTGCTCACCGTCGCGGAGGGTGGTGTCAAAGATTTTGATGCGGCTCATCGTGCGTGGAGCTCCTTTCGGTTTGGATTCTGTATACAAAGGAAGGGTATGCGCTTCCCTTCTGAGGAAGGTGTCAGCCGGCGGGCTGACGGATGAAGGTCTGTATCTTCTTTCATACTGACAACAGACCCTCATCCGTCCGGGAGCTTTGGCTCCCGGACACCTTCCCCCGGAGGGGGAAGGCTTGATTACTCGAGGATCGCGCCCTTGTCCGCGCCGGTGACCAGCTTCACGTAGCGCTTCATGTAGCCGGTGGTGATGCTGGGCTCCTTGCAGACCCAGGTCTTGCGGCGCTCGGCCAGCTCCTCATCGGAGACCTTCAGCTCCACGCTGCAGGCGGGAATGTCGATGGCGATGCGGTCGCCCTCGCGCACCAGGCCGATGGGGCCGCCGGCGGCCGCCTCGGGGCACACATGGCCGATGGCCGCGCCGCGGGTCGCGCCGGAGAAGCGTCCGTCGGTGATCAGCGCCACGCTGCCGCCTAACCCCATGCCCACGATGGCGGAGGTCGGGTTCAGCATCTCGCGCATGCCGGGGCCGCCCTTGGGGCCCTCGTAGCGGATGACCACCACGTCGCCCGCGACGATCTTGCCCGCGTAGATGGCGGCGATGGCGTCCTCCTCGGAGTCGAAGACCCGGGCCGGGCCCTCGTGGCGCATCATCTCCTCGGCCACGGCGGAGCGCTTGACCACGCAGCCGTCGGGGGCCAGGTTGCCCTTGAGCACCGCGATGCCGCCGTTGGCGGAGTAGGGATTCTCGATGGGCCGGATGATCTCGGGATCGAGGTTCTTCGCGCCCTCCAGCACCTCCGCCAGGGGCTTGCAGCCGCAAGTCATGACGCCCGTGTCCAGCAGGCCAGCGCCCGCCAGCTCGGCCATCACGGCGCGCACGCCGCCGGCCCGGTCAAGGTCCTCCATGAAGGTGTCGCCCGCGGGAGCCAGGTGGCAGAGGTTGGGCGTCTTCGCGGAAATCTCGTTGCTCATGTCCAGGCTGATCTCCACGCCGGCCTCGTGGGCGATGGCGGGCAGATGCAGCATGGTGTTGGTGGAGCAGCCCAGGGCCATATCCACCGTCTCGGCGTTGTGGAAGGCGGCGGAGGTCATGATGTCCCGCGGGCGGATGTTCCTGCGCACCAGCTCCATCACCTGCATGCCGGCCTCCTTGGCCAGGCGCAGACGTGCGGAGTAGGGCGCGGGGATCGTGCCGTTGCCGGGCAGCGCCATGCCGATGGCCTCGCACAGGCAGTTCATCGAGTTGGCGGTGTACATGCCGGAGCAGGAGCCGCAGGAGGGGCAGGCGTTCTCCTCGTAGTCGCGCACGCCCTCCTCGTCCAGCTTGCCCGCGTGGTACGCGCCCACCGCCTCGAACATATGGCTGAGGCAGGTGCGGCGGCCGTCCTTCAGGTGGCCCGCCAGCATCGGCCCGCCGGAGACCACGATGGCCGGGATGTTGACCCGCGCGGCGGCCATCAGCAGGCCGGGCACGTTCTTATCGCAGTTGGGGATCATCACCATGCCGTCGAACTGGTGGGCGACGGCCAGGGCCTCCGTGGAGTCCGCGATGAGGTCGCGGCTGACCAGGGAGTACTTCATGCCGATGTGGCCCATGGCGATGCCGTCGCACACAGCGATGGCCGGCACCAGCACCGGCATACCGCCCGCCGCGTAGACGCCGGCCTTGACGGCCTCGGCCACCTTGTCCAGGTGCATGTGGCCGGGCACGATCTCATTGTAGGAGCACACCACGCCGATCAGGGGGCGGTTCATCTCCTCCTGGGTGAAGCCCAGGGCGTAGAGCAGGGAACGGTTGGGTGCGCGGCCGATGCCGGCTTTGATCTGATCGGATTGCATGGTCTGTTCCTCCTTGGTTGTCCGTCTGTCACGCGCTGAAGGTCCGCAGGCGCTGCTCCAGCGTATCCCTGACCACCGCAGCGATCTCCTCCACCGTCAGCCCGTCGCGGCTCAGCTCGGGACTGCCGGCGAGACCCAGGCAGGTCTCCACCACCGCGTCCATCCAGCGGCGCACGGTTTTTCCGTCGGTCTGCGCGGAATCGTAGGCGATGCGCAGTTCGCCCGTCGCGGCGTTCATCGACGCCTCCGTCACGCCGGGCAGCATGGCGG
Source organism: uncultured Eubacteriales bacterium (assembly GCA_902790495.1). Taxonomy (GTDB): domain Bacteria; phylum Bacillota; class Clostridia; order Christensenellales; family Aristaeellaceae; genus RUG11272. The sequence goes on along the minus strand of CADASK010000002.1, from coordinate 49,041 downwards.
CGGCCTCCCTGATGCGGCCCACATAGGGCTGGACGGCCGCGGGCAGCAGCCTGATCACCCCGAAGCGCAGGGTCAGCTCCCCCGGCGCGTCGGAAGCCACGGCGGGCGTCGCCGCCCGCCGCAGCACGGCAAGTTCTAATTTATTCATGGTAGCCCTCTCCGTCAGCGCTGCGCGCTGACACCTCTCCCATGGGGAGAGGCAAGAGATATCGCACAGCCCCTTGGCTCCCCCTCTGGGGGAGCTGTCGCCGAAGGCGACTGAGAGGGTTTAGGTGCTCGCGGTGTCCAGGTCGGTGTCGTTCTTCCAGAGCATCTGCTCGCGCAGCTGGCGGCCGACGATCTCCATCTGGTGCTTGGCCAGCTGGTCGCGCTTGGAGTTGAAGAAGCAGCGGCCGGTCATGTTCTCGGAGATCCAGCGGTCGGCGAAGGTGCCGTCCTGGATGTCCTTCAGCACGGCCTTCATGTTGGCCTTGGTCTCCTCGTAGGGCAGGATGCGCGGGCCGGAAACGTACTCGCCAAACTCGGCGGTGTCGGAGATGGAATAGTTCATGGCCGCGATGCCGCCCTTGTTGATCAGGTCGATGATCAGCTTCATCTCGTGGATGCACTCGAAGTAGGCGTTCTCGGGCTCGTAGCCGGCCTCGACCAGGGTCTCGAAGCCCAGCTTCATCAGCTCGACCACGCCGCCGCACAGCACGGCCTGCTCGCCGAACAGGTCGGTCTCGGTCTCGTCGTGCATGGTGGTCTCCATGATGCCGGCGCGCGCGCCGCCGATGCCCGCGATGTAGGCCAGGGCGATGTCCTTGCAGTGGCCGGAGGCGTCCTGCTCCACGGCGACCAGGCAGGGCACGCCCTTGCCGGCGACGTAGGTGGAGCGCACGGTGTGGCCGGGGCCCTTCGGGGCGGCCATGAACACGTCCACGCCGGCCGGGGGCACGATGCGCTTGTAGCGGATGTTGAAGCCGTGGGCGAAGGCGATGGCCTGGCCCTCATGGATGTAGGGCGCGATGTCCTTCTGGTACATGGCGGCCTGGTTCTCGTCGTTGATGAGGATCATGAGGATGTCGGCCTCCTGGGCCGCCTCGGCCACCGTCACCACGCGGAAGCCGTCCTTCTCCGCCACGGGCCAGCTCTTGCCGCCCTTGCGCAGGCCGACGATCACGTCCATGCCAGAATCGCGCAGGTTCAGCGCGTGGGCATGGCCCTGGGAGCCGTAGCCGATGATGGCGATCTTCTTGCCGTCCAGGCGGCTGAGGTCACAGTCCTTCTCGTAATACATTCTTGCCATAGTCAAACTCTCCTTTTTCCTTGGTCTGTTCGTCAATGGTGTATTGTCCGCGCTCCAGTGCGACCATGCCGGTGCGCACCAGCTCGAGGATTCCAAACTCCGAAAGGAGATTTTGGATCGCTTCAGCCTTGCTCTCATCGCCGATGAGGGCGAGGGTCAGGGAGGCCTTGCTCAGGTCGATGATGGAGGCCCGGAAGATGTTCGCGATCTGGATGATCTCGTTGCGCCTCTCCGAGGTTTCCGCCAGCACCTTGATGAGCACCAGCTCGCGGCGGATCGCGTGCTCCGGCCGCAGGGCCTTCACGGAGTGCACGCAGATCAGCTTGCGCAGCTGGTTGGACAGGAGCCGCAGCTGCTTTTCGTCCGCCATCACCTCGATGGTGATGCGGGAGATGGCCGGGTCGTCGGTGGTGCCCACGGCCAGGGACTCGATGTTGTAGCCCTTGCCCGAGAAGAGGCGGGCCACACGGCTCAGCACGCCGGATTCATTGTCCACCAGGACGGCGAGGGTGTTTCTTGTGATTTCGCTGTTCATTGCCCGCGCCTCCTCTCAAAACAGCATGAAGTTGGTGATGTGGCTGCCGCCGCCCACCATCGGGCGCACCATCTCGTCCATGTCGATGGCGCAGTCGATCACCGCGCCCTTGCCGGAGGCGAGGGCCGCCTTCAGCGCGGTCTCAAACTGGCCGACCTCGGTCACATGCCAGCCGCCCAGGCCGTAGGCCTCGGCCAGCTTGACAAAGTCCGGGCCGCGGTCGAGGGTCGTCTGGGAATAGTGCTGGCCGTAGATCAGGTTCTGCCACTGGCGCACCATGCCCAGGGCGCCGTTGTCGAAGATGACGGAGATGATGGGCAGTCCGTAGTACTGCACGGTGGACAGCTCGTTGCAGTTCATGCGGAAGGAGCCGTCGCCCGTGATGTGCACGACGCACTTGTCCGGGTGGGAGACCTGCGCCCCGATGGCTGCGCCCAGGCCGAAGCCCATGGTGCCGAAGCCGCCGGAGGTGATCAGCTGGCCGGGATAGTCAAAGTGGAAGTGCTGGATGGCCCACATCTGGTGCTGGCCCACGTCGGTGGAGACGATGGTGTCCTGGGGGCACAGCCTGGCGATGGCGCTGAGCACCTGGCCGGGGGTCAGGCAGTCCGGGCGCTCGTCGTAGTAGGTTTCCGTCGGGCGGGAGAAGACCTCCTGCTTCCACTCGTCGTGGTGCAGCTCGGGCACCAGGGGCATCAGCAGCTCCATCACGCGCCGCGCGTCGCCGACGATGTGGTGGTCGGTCTCCACGTTCTTGTTGATCTCGCTGCGGTCGATGTCGATCTGCACCTTCTGGGCGTGCTGGGCAAAGGAGTCGGGCTTCAGGGCCACGCGGTCGGAGAAGCGGCAGCCCACGGCGATGAGCAGGTCGCAGGTATCCGCCGCGACGTTGGAGGCCTGGGAGCCGTGCATGCCGATCATGCCGGTGGTCAGGGGATCGCGGCCGCGGATGCCGCCCGCGCCCATCACGGTGACGGCCACCGGCGCGTCAATCTTGTGGGCGAAGGCCGTGAAGGCCTCGTGCGCCCTGGAGCGCACCACGCCGCCGCCGCAGATCAGCAGCGGCTTCTTGCTGGCGCGGATCATGTCCGCCAGCTTGCGGATGTCGTCCATGTCGGGCTCGGGAGCCTTGAAGTCGTAGCGGCTCATCAGCGCGCGCAGGCGGCCGGAGGCGGCGTGCTCGCGGCGATTGAGCGGCTCGTATTCCGCCTTCTCCGCGGTGACGTTCTTCATGATGTCGATCAGCACCGGGCCCGGGCGGCCGGAGCGGGCGATGGCGAAGGCCTCGCGCACCGTGTCCGCCAGGTGGTTCACATCCCGCACCAGGTAGTTGCACTTGGTGATGGGCATGGTGACGCCGGTGATGTCCACCTCCTGGAAGGAGTCCTTGCCGATCAGCGGCGCGGACACGTTGCAGGTGATGCACACGATGGGCGAGGAATCCAGATGGGCGGTGGCGATGCCGGTGACAAGGTTCGTCGCGCCGGGGCCGGAGGTCGCGAAGCACACGCCCACCTTGCCGGTGGAGCGGGCGTAGCCGTCCGCCGCGTGGCAGGCGCCCTGCTCATGCGCGGTGAGAATGTGGCGGAGCTTATCGCCATAGCTGTAGAGCTCGTCATATACGTTGAGGATGGTGCCGCCCGGATAGCCGAAGATGGTATCGACTCCCTGTTCGAGCAGGCACTCCAGGAGGATCTTCGCGCCGGTCATTTCCATGTGGTCCAGTCTCCTACTCCGAAGTACGTATCTTGGCAGTGTTTCCAGGGATGTCCCTGATAGAAAGAAAAACCTGCGGTCTGAAAGCTCAGACTGCAGGCACATCGCTGCGATCGCCGGGACAGACGCCCCGGGCGTTTTCAGGCGGCATTGCAGGCACAACTTTCAGCATGAGCCACGGCGACCATAAGTCGCACCAGGATCATGCACAGTCGTTCCTTCAATTCACAGCCGGTGAAACATCGCATGGCGCTGCCTTTCTCTGGCGCCGTTTTTCACAGCGCCAGGGCAATTATAGCATCCTCAACAGGGGCTGTCAACGAAATGGAAGGAAGGGTACAGGAAAAATACAAGAAAAAGGGAGAGACCGCCCTCTCCGCCTTGATGCGTGTCGGACAGTCTCTCCCTGGGTCAGCGATGCGTGTTACTTGGCGCAGTAGTCGATGGCGCTCTGGGCCGCGATGCGGCCGAAAATCACGATGTCCGCCACGGCGTTGCCGCCCAGGCGGTTGCCGCCATGCACGCCGCCGGTGACCTCGCCCGCCGCGAACAGGCCGGGGATGACCTCACCCTCGGTGCTGATGACCTCGGCGGCGGTGTTGATCTTCACGCCGCCCATGGTGTGGTGGATGCCCGGGGCGACCTGAATCGCGTAGTAGGGCGCGGTGGACAGGTCGTTCTCCATACCGGTGGTGCGGCCGAAGGCGGTGTCGTTCTTGTTCTTCACGGCCTCGTTCCAGTCGGCCAGGGTCTGGGCCAGGGTGGCGGGATCGATGTTCAGCTGCTCCGCCAGGCCCTCGATGGTGTCCGCCTGCTTGGTCAGGCCGTTGGTCACATACTTCTCGATGGCCTTCAGGTTGTCGCGCAGGTGCTGGTCAAAGATGATGTAGGCGTAGCAGCCCTCCTGCTCCAGCTCGGCGGCGGACACCGCGTCGCGGGTCAGCAGCTCGTTGGTGAAGCGCTTGCCGCCCTGGTTAACCAGGATCGCGCCGTCGCCGCGCACGGACTCGGTGATCAGCATGGAGGTGGTCTGCTCCACGGTGGGGTGCAGCTGGATCTGCTCGATGTCCACCAGAGCCGCGCCGACCTCCTGGGCCATCACGATGCCGTCGCCGGTGGCGCCGGGGGCGTTGGTGGTCACGGTGCCCTGCAGGTCAGGGCGGAAGGAGGCGATCATGTCCAGGTTCGCGCCGAAGCCGCCCGTGGCCAGGATCACGGCCTTGCAGTTGATGGTGTAATTCGCGTCGGCGCCCTCGGCCTTCACGCCGGCCACCTTGCCATCCTGCATGATCAGCTGGGTGGCCTTGGTGTTCAGCATGATGTCCACGCCCAGCTCCTTCAGCTTGGCGGAGAACTTGTCCACCAGGAAGTTGCCCACGGCGCTGCCGTCGGCGGGCGCGTGGATGCGGTTGGTGGAAGCGCCGCCGGAGAAGGAGATCTTCGGCAGCTCCGCGCCGATGGTGTCCAGCCAGTCGATGGCCTCCGCGCTCTTGGAGGCCAGGGTCTCCACCAGGGCCGGATCGTTGATGTCATGGCCGCCCTTCATGGTGTCGGCGGCGAACAGGGCCACGGAATCCTCGATGCCCTGCTCCTTCTGGTAGTGGGTCTCCGCGGCGTTCATGCCGCCGGTGGCCTTGGTGGTGTTGCCGCCCACGTAGGGCATCTTCTCCAGGATGACGAACTGCTGGCCGGCCTGCTGGGCCATGATGGCCGCCGCCATGCCCGCGCCGCCCGCGCCGATGATGACGATGTCGGTGTCAAGGGTCTTTTCCTCCCTGACCACGTCCTCGGCGGTGTCCTTGCGGTTGGCGTCCATGGCCTCCAGGTTCGCGCCGGCGGCCTCCAGGGCCTCGCTGGCCGCGGCGATGATGGCCGCGCTGGTCACGGTCGCACCGGAGACGCCGTCCACGTGGGGCGTCTGGGCCTTCACGATGGCGTCGCCCATGGTCTCGATCGCCACGCCGCCCAGGGCGGGGGTCTCCAGCTCGCCGGTGATGGCGATGTCGGTGATCTCGCTCTCGCTCACGGTCACGGCCACCTGCACCTTGCCGCCGAAGCCCTGGGCCTCCGCCTCGTAGGTGCCGGGCTGCATCGCTGCGTTCTCCGCCACGGCCGGCACGATGCAGCACAGGGCCAGCGCCATGCACAGCATCAGACTGATGATTTTCCTCATCTGTTTCAACCTCCATCCAATTGTTCCGGCAGGAGGGACAGCGAAAACTCCGCTTTCCTCTTGCCTCCTGTCGGCTGTCCTCATTCTACCTGAATCTGTCGAATTTGTCAAGAAATTCACAATATGTGGCGCCGTCTTCCCTTCACGCAAAACTGTGCCATTGTCAAAACCGCGCCGTTTATGCTATAATGCACTCTGGTACACCAGATGTCGGAGGAAACGTATGCGGCTGAAACGGCTGGAGGTAGTAGGATTCAAATCCTTTGCCCCGCGAACGGAAATCGTCTTTGGAGAGGGCATCACGGGCATTGTGGGCCCGAACGGCTCGGGCAAGAGCAACATTGCCGACGCCGTGCGCTGGGTGCTCGGCGAGCAGAGCGCGAAGTCTCTGCGCGGCGCGAGCATGAGCGACGTCATCTTCAACGGCACCCAGAAGCGCAAGCCGCTGGGCTTCTGCGAGGTATCCCTGGTGTTCGACAACGAGGACCGCGCCCTCAACATGGACTTCGCGGAAATCATGGTGACCCGCCGCGTCTATCGCAACGGCGAGAGCGAGTACCTGCTCAATCAGGCGGCCTGCCGCCTGAAGGATGTGGTCGACCTCTTCCGCGACACGGGCATCGGCCGCGAGGGCTATTCCATCGTGGGCCAGGGCCGCATCGACGACATCCTCTCCCGCAAGAGCGAGGATCGCCGCCAGGTCTTCGAGGAGGCCGCGGGCATCGTCAAGTTCCGCGCCCGCAAGGACGAGGCCGACCGCAAGCTGACCCGCACCCTGGACAATCTCTCCCGCGTGGAGGACATCCTGGACGAGCTGGAGGCCCGCATCGGCCCCCTGGAGGAGCAGAGCCGCGCCGCCCGCGAGTACCTGGAGCTCTCCAACGAGCTCAAGGGCCTCGACCTCAACCTGTTCCTGATCCGCTCGGAGCGCGCCAGAGGCCGCACCGCCGAGCTGAAGCAGGAGCAGGAGAACATCGGCGCAGCCCTGGCGGAGGAGGAAGCCTCCCTCAACATGCGCACCAGCCAGCGCGACGCCTGCCAGGAGAGCCTGGACGAGCTGGAGACCCAGGTGACCCAGAGCCGCGACGCCCTGCTGCGCAGCGCCAACGAGGTGCACCAGACCCAGGAGGAGCGCACCGCCGTCGCCGCCCGCCGTCTCAACCGCAAGGAGAATCTTGCCCTGCTGACCGAGGAGGCGGAGAAGGCCGACGGCCGTCTGCGGGAGCTGGCCGCCCTGCGCGAGCAGGCCCAGAGCGACACCGGCTCCATCGAGGAGAAGGTGGCCGCCGCCGAGCAAGACCTTGTTAAGGCCCAGGAGGCCGAGCGCGCCGCCCTCGACAAAGAGAGCGCCGACGAGACCGCCCTGGAGGACTATAAAGCCCAGGTGCTGCAGGCCATCAACCGCATCAGCGACGTGCGCAACGACCAGACGCGGCTGAACACCATGCGCGACACCATGATCTCCCGCCTGAAGGAGATCACCGTGTCACGGGAGAAAATGCAGGCCGTCGCGGACGATCTGCAGGCTGCCATCGGCAGCGCCGACGACAAGCTCCGCCAGGAGCAGGAGGCCCTGGACGCCTGCCGCCGCGAGGAACAGGAGCGCCAGGAGGCCTTCAACGCCTCCGACGCCCGGCTGATCGGCCTGCGCGCCTCGGCGGAAAAGCTCTCCGCCCAGCTGCAGAGCGACCAGAGCCGCTGGAAGCTGCTGGACGAGATGACCCGGGAGATGGAAGGCTACAGCCAGTCCGTGCGCCGGGCCATCCAGTTTGCCCGTGAGCGGCACCTGGATGGGGTGCACGGGGTGCTGGCCCAGCTGCTCTCGGTGCCGGGCCGCTACGAGACCGCCATCGACATGGCCCTGGGCGCCGCCCAGCAGAACATCGTCACTGACAACGAGGAAGTGGCCAAGCGCCTGATCGATTATCTGCGCCAGGGTCGCTTCGGCCGCGCCACCTTCCTGCCCATCTCCGCCATCCGCGCCAAGGGGCTCAACCCCCGCGAGCGGCTGGTGCTCTCCATGCCAGGCTGCCTGGGCGTCGCCTCCGAGCTGATCGGCTGCGACGACCGCTACCGCGCCATCGTGGAGAACCTGCTGGGCCGCACGGTGATCGCCGACAGCCTGGAGAACGGCATCCCCATCATGCGCGCGGGCTCCCACGCCTTCCGCCTGGTGACGCTGGAAGGCGACGTGATGCACTCCGGCGGCTCCATGACCGGCGGCTCGACTCAGTCCCGCGCGGTGAACCTGCTGGGCCGCGAGCGCGAGCTGAAGGAGCTGACCGACCGGCTGAAGGCCGGCAAGGAGGACATGGAGCGCATGCGCGCCTCCCTCACCCAGGAGCAGGACCGCAAGGCCCGCCTGCGCGAGGCCGTGCAGCAGGCCCTCCAGGCTCGCCACGACCAGGAGATCGCCGTGGCCCGGGAGACCGAGCATGCCGCCGTGGCCCGGGAGGACGCCCGCCAGCACACGGAGCGCATGGAGGAGACCGAGCAGGCCATCCTCCAGCTGCAGACCGCCATCGACGAGATCGAGAAGCAGCTGCAAGATATCCAGTCCTCCGGCGACACGGCCCAGCTGGACCGCAGCGCCGCCGAGGCCCGCATCGAGGAGATGCAGGAGGGCCTGACCCGCAGCCGCTCCCTGGCCCGGGAGGCCCAGGAGCTGGTGGTGCGCAAGACCCTCGCCCTCAACGACCTGAGGCGCGACGCGGAGACCGCCCGGCGCGACACCGTCCGCTACGAGGCCGACCGTAGGCTGCTCGAGGAGGAGATTCTCCAGCGCCGCAGCCGCATGCGGCACATGGCCGAGGAGGAGGACGCGGACGCGGCCCGGGAGGCGGAGCTCACCGCCCTGCTGGACGCCCGCCAGCTCACCCAGCACCAGGCCGAGGAGCAGGTGCAGTCCCTGGAGGAGAAGCGCGCCGCCGAGCGCGGCCGGCTCAACGACCTGCTTCGGCAGATGGAGGAGCTGCACGTTTCCATCACCCGGGACAGCGAACGCCTCCACCGCGTGGAGCTGCAGATGAGTCGGGTCGAAAGCGACCTGCAGACCCTGCAGGACCGGATCTGGAACACCTACGGCCTCACCTATGCCGGCGCCGAGGAATTCCGCGTGCCCGCCGAGCACTTCAAGGAGAAAGAGGCCGACAGGCGCGTGGGCGAGATCAACGCCGCCATCCGCGCCCTGGGGCCCGTCAATGTCCATGCGGTCGAGGAGTACGCCTCCACGAAGGAGCGCTACGACGAATTGAAGCGCCAGCAGGAGGATCTGCGCAAGGCCGAGGCCGACCTGCGGGAACTGATCGAACGGCTGCTCAAGCAGATGCGTGTCACCTTTGTGGACAGCTTTTCTAAACTGCAGGTGTATTTTTCCGAGACCTTCACCCGCCTCTTCGGCGGCGGCAAGGCGGAGCTGCAGCTGCTCGACCCCGATGATCCGCTCAACTGCGGCATCGAGGTCAACGCCCAGCCCCCGGGAAAGAAGCTGCAGCTGCTCTCCCTGCTCTCCGGCGGCGAGCGCGCCCTGACCGCCATCGCCATCCTCTTCGCGATGCTCAAGCTGAAGCCCACGCCCTTCTGCATCCTCGACGAGATCGAGGCCGCCCTGGACGACGCGAACATCGGCTACTACGCGGATTATCTGAGGGAGTACAGCGAGAACACCCAGTTCATCGTGATCACCCACCGCAAGGGCACCATGGAGCGCTGCAACGCCCTCTACGGCGTGGCCATGGAGGAGCAGGGCGTCAGCAAGCTGGTGTCCGTCAGCCTCAAGGATTACGAGGACTGAGCGGCGCCAAAGAGTTATCCACCAGCTGTGGAAAAGCTGTGGAATCTCTCCTTCGGTTTGGGGAGAGATTCCCAAAAACTCAGCCCTTTCGCTTATCCACACCCTTGCATCCACAGGCTGTGCATTTGTGGAAGACAGGGCCGGCGGCGGGCGCCGGGGCGCGGCCCTCTTCGACAAAAACAGGCCCCTGGATCCGGCCGGCGCGCCGGAACACGGACGCCTGACCGGTCTTCGGAGGCGGCTTCGCGGCGGAGTCCGGGGAGAATGAACAGTTCTTCCACCCGGGTTTCCACACGCCGGCGTTCTTTATCCACATCCCCTGGGGGCGAAAAACGGGGCGGCTGCCCCAAAGCGGCGGGTTATCCACATCCTCCACAGCCCCTACTCCTACTGCGAAGAATAAAAAGATACTACAACCATCCTCTTTGGCGCGGACGGCGGCGCGCAGGCGCGGCCGACAGGAGCCCGAGACGGAAGAAGGAGCGATTGACATGAAGCTGACCACTGAAACCTATGGACTGATGGAAGGTCTGTCCATCGTGACCCGCGCCCTGGCCGCACGTTCCGCCAAGCCGATCTTCGAGGGCGTCCTGATGGAGGCCGGGGAGGAGGGCCTGATCCTGACCTGCTCCGACGGCAACATGACCATCCAGACTGCCCTGCCCGCGATGATCGAGGAGGAGGGGCGGACCGTGCTGCCCGGCAGACTGTTCAACGACCTGGCGCGCAAGCTGCCCGGCTCCGCCGTGACCCTCAAGAGCAAGGACGGGAATCGCATGTCCATCCGCAGCGAGCGCTTCCGCAGCACCCTCTCCGGCATGAATCCGATGGAATACCCGGAGATGCCCGAGGTGGAGCCGGTGGTGCGCATCGAGATGAAGGCCCAGGAGCTGCGGGATATGATCTCGCGTACGGCCTTCTGCGTGGCGACGGACGAGAGTCGGCAGACCCTCAACGGCGTGCTGCTGGAGGTGACGGCGAACGAGATGCGCATGGTGGCCCTGGACGGCTTCCGCCTGGCGCTGCGCCGCGCGGAGGGCCATTACAGCATCCCGGAGGGGGAAACCAAGCTGCGCTTCGTGGTGCCGGGACGGGTGATGAACGAGATCAGCCGCGTGCTGCCGGACAACGACAGCGACTGCGCGCTGGTGCTGGGCAAGACCCACGTTCGCATGGAGTTCGGCAAGACGCAGATGATCGCGATGCTGATGGCGGGCGAGTACATCGACTACGAGCGGATCCTGCCCAAGACCTTCCTGACCGAGACCCTCTCGGACAAGAACGAGGTGGAGCAGGCCATCAACCGCGCGTCGCTGCTGGCCCGCGAGGGCAAGAACAACCTGGTGAGGATGCACTTCAGCGAGGACAAGCTGGTGGTGGACTCCAACGCCGAGGTGGGCAGCTCCCAGGACGAGGTGCCGGCCACCGTCAACGGCGGGGCCATCGACATCGCCTTCAACGCGAAGTACATCAGCGAGGCCCTGCGCAGCATCTCGGACGAGCAGCTGTGCATGAAGTTCAACGCGAACATCAATCCCTGCGTCATCGAGCCGAAGGAGGGCAAGGCCTACCTCTACCTGATCCTGCCGGTGCGCGTGAGGAGCTGACGCATGATCATCGAGACGCTCAGACTGAGGGATTTCCGCAATTACGCGCAGTTTGAGATGAAGCCGCACCCCGGGGTGAACCTCCTGTTCGGGCAGAACGGCTCCGGCAAGACCAACCTGCTGGAGGCTGTGCATTACTGCGCCCTGGGCAGGAGCCACCGCACGGCCCAGGACATGGAGGTCGTGCGCAAGGGCGCGGAGGCCGCCGCCTGCGGGGTGACGGTGAAGACGGCCGGCGGCACGCGGGAGATTGCCTTGCGCCTGACGCCGGGCGAAGGAAAACACAAACAAGTGTTCGTAGATCGGAAGCGGGCGGCGCGCCTGGCCAGCCTCATGGGGCAGGTGCAGTGCGTGATGTTTTCCCCGGAGGATCTGCAGCTGATCAAGGAAGGCCCATCGGAGAGACGGGCCTTTCTTGATATGATGCTTTCCCAGCTCTCGCCGTCCTATTTCGTGGCGCTGCAGCAGTACCGCAAGGCCCTGGACCAGCGCAACGCGATCCTGCGCGACTGCCGGAGGTTCGGCCGGCCCCTGCCCGCGATGACCGAGGATTTCGAGCGGCAGATGGCGCGGGCGGCGTCCGCCATCCTGCCCACGCGGCGGAAGGCGGCGGAGAGACTGGAGAGGATCGCGGCGGAAAAGTACGCCGCCATCTCCGGGAAAACAGCGGAAGCTCTCGGCCTGCGCTATCAGCCCTGCCTGCCGGAGGCGGCGGAGACGGAAGACGCCCAGGAGATCGAAAGGGCTTTTCTGAAGGCCTGCCGCAGCGCCAGGGAGGAAGACCTGCGCAGGGGTACAAGCTCCTTCGGCGCCCACCGGGAGGATCTGCTGTTCACGCTGATGGGGCGGGAGATGAAGCTATTCGCGTCCCAGGGACAGATCCGAACGGCGGTGCTCAGCGTGAAGCTGGCCCAGATGGAGATCGACCGGGAGGAGAGCGGCGAGTGCCCGGTGCTGCTGCTGGACGACGTGATGAGCGAGCTGGACCGGCCGCGGCGCACCCACCTGCTGCGGGAGATCACCGGGGCCCAGACCTTCGTGACCTGCACCGACGAGAGCGACTTGGACGGCTGCGAGGACAGGCGGGTCTACTACGTGAGCCAGAGCCGGGAAGGCCTGGCGGAGGTGCGCGAGGTGCGCGCCGGCGAGGCCGTGCCCGAGGAAAGCCTGGAGGAACCGGACTTCAGCTGATTTGGCATTGTTTCACGTGAAACAATTGTGAAAGGGGAGAATGCCATGGGTGCGCTGCGCTTCACACAGGAGCAGATCAATGCCATCACCGCGAAGGAGAAAACCCTGCTGGTCAGCGCGGCCGCCGGCTCGGGCAAAACCGCCGTGCTGGTGGAGCGCATCGTGCGCCTGCTCACCGACCGCGACCACCCCACCCGCCTGCGGCGGATGCTCATCATGACCTTCACCCGGGCTGCAGCGGGCGAGATGCGCGAGCGGCTGGCACGGCGCATCCAGGCGATGGCGGAGGACGACCCGGAGACCGCGGGCCTGGCCATGGAGGATCTGGACGGCGCGATGATCTGCACGATCCACAGCTACTGCCAGCATCTGCTGGAGCGGGAATTTCAGGCGGTGGGCGTGGACGCGCGGCTGCGGGTCTGCAAGGATCAGGAGGCCATCCCCCTGATGGACCGCGCCTTCCGGGACGCCATGAACGAGGTGCTGGAAAGCCCGGACGCCGCGACGGAACGGCTGGTGATGAATTTCCGGCAGGGCGAGCTGCGGGAGATGGTGGACAGCTATCACACCTTCCTGATGAATCTGCCGGACCCCGAGGGCTGGATGCGAAAGGCGGCGGACCAGCTGCGGGCGGACAGCCTGGAGGAAATCCCGTGGACAGAGACCCTGCGGGAGAAGCACCTGCAGCAGCTGGAGAGTGTGAGGGGCATGCTGACCGCCATGGACGCCCTCTTCGATGAGGCGGACGCGGTGGAAGCCCTGGCAGCGACGCTGGAGAGCGACCGGGAGGCCGTGCTGGGCGCGATTCTTGAGGCGCGGGCCGAGCCGGAGCGGATCGGGGAGATTCTGCGGAACCTCAAGTTCGCGCGGGCGGCCTCCGGCAAAAACCTCACCGAGGGACAGAAGGCGTGGAAGGAGCGCTTCGCGGCCCTGCGGAAGGCCCTGAAGGCACAGATCGAGGAGATCCGCGCCGAGGCCGATCTGAACGAAGAGCGGGAGCTGCGCGACCTGCGGGACATTGCGGACTGCATCGAGGGCCTGAACCGCTTGACCTGGGCGGTGCACGGGCATTTTTCGGAGGAGAAGAACAAACGCGGGCTGATCGACTTCCAGGACATGGAGCAGCTGGCCTTAGCCGTGCTGCGGGACGAGGATCTGCGCCGGACGGCCCAGGAGGAGTTCGACCACATCTTCGTGGACGAGTGTCAGGACGTGTCCGCCGTGCAGGACGCCATCATCCAGATGCTGCACGGGGAAGACAACAGCCTCTTCATGGTCGGGGACGTGAAGCAGTCCATCTACCGCTTCCGCCACGCCGACCCGACCCTGTTCCTGCGCCGGAGCCGCACCTACGGCCGCGGCGAGGGCTGCGCGGAGCGGGCCATCTTTCTGCAGAAGAACTTCCGCTCGAATCCCCGCATCCTGGGCGCGGTGAACGCCGTGTTCGACCGGGCCATGCGGGAGAAGGTGACCGAGCTGGACTACCTGCCAGAGGACGCCCTGGTGCCTGGCCTGCCGGCGGCAGAGGAAAACGACAAGCCGGTGGAAATCTGCCTGGTGCAGAACCCGGAGGAGAGCCGCCAGCGGGACCGCCTGCGGGCCGAGGCCGGCGCGATCGCCAGGCGCATGAAGGAGATGAAGGGGAAGACGCTGGTGGACGACGGCCACGGCCACCGCGTGCCCTGCTCCTGGCGGCACATGGCGGTGTTGATGTCCACGGTCTCCTCCACGGGCGAGGCCCTGACGGAGCTGCTGCAGAGCGAGGGCATCCCCGTGTATTTCGACGGCAAGACTTCCTTCTTTGAGACGCGGGAGATCCGGGAGGTCAAATCCCTGCTGGAGATCATCGACAACCCGACCCAGGATCTGCAGCTGCTGTGCGTGCTGAAGATGCCGCTGTTCGCCTTCACGGACGAGGAGCTGGCGCAGATCCGCTGCCGGGTGCGGGGCAAAAAGACCTTCTGTCAGGCGTTTCTGTCCGTGTGCGCGGAGGAAAACCCCGACCAGCTGGCGGCCAAGTGCGCCCGGGCGAAGGCGCAGATCGACGAGTGGCGCTTCCGGGCGGAGTACATGCCGCTCATTGACCTGATGTGGCTGCTGATCCGCGACACGGGCTACTACGCCTACTGCGGGGCTGAGCCCGGCGGCGAGCTGCGGCAGGCCAACCTGCGGCTGATGTGCAAGAAGGCGGACGACTACGCCCAGAACGGCGGCGTGACCCTGTCCGGCCTCATCGAGAGCCTGAACCAGGAGATGTCCAGCGGGGACGCCACCAGCGCGAAGGTGCTGGGGGAAAACGAGGACCTGGTGCGCATCATGACCATGCACAAGTCCAAGGGCCTCGAGTTTCCCATCGTGTTTTTGCTGCGCCTGGGCGAGGGTCTGGGCGGCAAGGGCCGGACGGAACTGCTGCAGACCCACAGGAACCTCGGCGTGTGCCTGCCCTGGATCGACCGGGAGAAGGGCGTGAAGCGGAAGACCTTCGGCTCGGCGGCGATGAAATGGGCGCGGGCGCGCGATGAGCGGGCCGAGCGGTGCCGCCTGCTCTACGTGGCCATGACGAGAGCCCGGGAGCGGCTGATTCTCGTGGCCTCCGAGGACAGCTGCGACAGGAAGACCTGGCTGATGGCCCCCGGGGACGCCCGCGTGGCGGAGGCCGGCTGCATGATGGACTGGGTGATGCAGGCGGTCTGCGACCTCGCGCCTGCCCGGGCGGAGCTGGACGGCGAGGCGGGCGACTTCACGGTGACCCACGAGGCGGCACAGCCCATCACCGTGGCGGAGGGCGCCGTGGAGCTGAGCGGTATCCGGCGCTGGCTCAACGAGGTGGCCCTGACGCGCAACGCGGACAGCCTCTGGCAGCCCTGGTGGTACGACACGCCCACAGCCCGCACCTGGCGGCCGCTGAAGACCTCGGTGACCTCCCTGGTGCGCGAGGAGGTATTGAAGGATCCCTTCGCCCTGGGCGAGGAGGAGGACGAGGCCACCAAGCGCAAGGGCGAGGAGCTGGAGCTGCCGCTGCGCCTGAGTCCCCTGCAGGAGCGGCCCCTGTTCATGGAGGAGGAGAAGAAGCTGACCGCCGCCGAGCGCGGCACGCTGACCCACCGCTTCCTGTCGCTGGTGCCACTGGAGGCCCTGCGGGGCGCGGAACCGGCGGCTTACGGAGCCATCCTGCGGGAGGAGAGCCGGCAGCTGGTGGCGCGGGGCATCTTCCGGGAGGAGGAAATGCGCGCCGTGCAGATCGACCGGGCGGGCTCCTTCTACACCTCGGAGCTGGGCAGGCGGATGCTGCGCTCCGATACCGTGCGCCGGGAGTGGAGCTTCAATTTGGCGGCGGACGCGAAGACCCGCACGCTGCTGCAGGGCGTGATCGACTGCGCCTTCTTAGAGGACGGCGCGTGGATTCTCTGCGACTACAAGACCGATCACATTCTCTCCGAGGAGGCCTTCATCCAGCGGCACCGCCAGCAGCTGGGCTGGTACGCCTACGCCCTGGAGAGGCTCACCGGCACGCCCGTGCGGGAGCAGTGGCTCTACGCCATCGAGCTGGAAAAGGCGATTCCTGTGGAAAAGCAGTGAAAACTGTGGAGAAAAGCCCAGTTTATCCACAGCCTGTGATTAAACCTGTGGAAAAGGCTGTGGAACCTGTGGAAAGCTGAGAACCGTCCGTCTGTCTTCCATTGTTTCACGTGAAACAAAACGCGATGCGAGGATAAAGCCCATGCGTCTGATGGATTACCATGTGCACACGATTCATTCCTTCGACGGCAGACAGACCGTGGAGGAGCTGTGCGCGAGGATGCTCGCCCTGGGCGCCGACGAGGTCTGCCTGACCGAGCACATCGAGCCGGGGCACCCGGAGCCCGGTGTGGACAGGCCGCCGGTGTGGGACGACTGGCTGGCGAACATCGCCCGGGCGTGGGAAGCCTTTCCCACCCTGACCCTGCGGGTCGGCATCGAGATCGGCGACAATCCGCTTCTGAGGAAGGAGACCCAGGCCCTGCTGGACTCCCTGCCGCTGGACTTCCGCCTGCTCAGCCTGCACATGGTGGGCGGCGTGGACTGCTACGACGCGGCGGTCTACTACCGGGGAAAGACCCGGGCGGAGGCCTACAGGGAGTACGCGGCGGCCAAGGCGGAGAGCGTCTGCGCCTGGGAGGATTTCGACAGCGTGGCCCACATCGGCTATGTCGCGCGCTACGCCCCGTACCAGATGGAGCCCTCCGAGCGGCCGCTGCAGCACAGGGACGCGCCGGAGGAGCTGGACGCCCTGCTGCGCCACATCGTCCGGCTGGACAAGTGCCTGGAGATCAACACCTCCGGCTATGACAGCCTCGGCTGCCCGATGCCCCATCCGTCCATCATCCGCCGGTATATCGAGCTGGGCGGCACCTGCTTCACCTTCGGCAGCGACGCGCACACGACCGACCGCGACCTGAAGGACATCCGCCGCGGCATGGAGGAGGTGCGCGCCCTGGGCGGCAGGTGGTGCTGCAGCTTCGAGCAGCGCCGGAGGAAGGTCTGGCGGCTCTGACGAGGTGGAAAACCCGACGGCGGCTGACGACATAAAAACCGGAAAAGTGGGGGAATAACCGTCAAAAAGCCGTTCAATTTCATAAAAAATGGCATTCAGTCACAAAAAGAACGCGAAAAATTTGACAAAAGGGGAATTTGGTGCCATAATAAGCCCGACAGGCATAGGAAGATGGATATGCGCACAGCGCGGAGAGGAGGGAGTTTGCCATGAGCCAATCGCTGGAGGTGACCTATTACCTGCACAGCGGCTTCTCGGTCGCGTCCGGTCGCACGCTCTGCGTGTTCGACTATTGGCTCGGCGAACACCAGGAGCTGGCGCGCATCAAGCGCATCACGCCGGAGTACCTAGCGCGCTTCGACCGGATCTACGTCTTTATCAGCCACAGTCATCCGGACCACTTTGATCCCGAGGTGTACACCTGGCGCGAAAACTACCCGGTGACCTACGTCGTCTCCTACGAGATGCCGGTGGGCACCCGGGGCAAGCGCATGAACCCCGGCGACAAGCTGACCCTCGACGAGCACGTGACCGTGGAGGCCTTCGACTCCACCGACCTGGGCGTCTCCTTCCTGGTGACGCTGGACGGCGTGCGGGTCTTCCACGCGGGGGATCTGAACTTCTGGCACTGGCGCGAGGAGAGCACCGTGCAGGAGATCGACGAGGCGGACGAGGCCTTCCGCACCGCCTGCGAGCCGTTGATCCGCGCGCCCCGCATCGACGTGGCCTTCTTCCCGGTGGATCCGCGGCAGGGCCGGCTCTACGACGCGGGCGCGAACTACTTCATCATGGCGGTGAAGCCGCGCCTGCTGATTCCCATGCACTTCTGGGGCCGGGCCGAGATCGCCACGGAGTTTGCCCGCCGGGCGCGCTGCCGGGACACTGAGGTGCTGGCGATGACACGGCCGAAGGAGCGTCTGCTGCTGGAGATTGCCGACGACGGCTTCATGACGATCGAGATCCCGACCGAGCAGGACGAGAACGCGGTGAGCCTGGACGGCTACGAGGGCGAGGATCCCTTCGGAGACACCGACCTGCCGGTGGAGATTCACTGAGATGCTTTCATGAAAGACGGTGCAGAGCCGTCTTTTTCTGTCCAATAAGAAATCGGACAGACTGAGAAAAAATGGTTTTCCCCAAAAGCTCCGGCCGATTGTGGACAAACCTGTGGAAAATGTGGATAAGTCCCCGGCAGGGGCAGGGGTTTATCCACAGATTGTGGATAACGCTGTGCAGAAATATGTGGAAGGTTGAATACCTTTTGGGAGGCGGTGCGATCCGGTCGGGAGGCGGTTAGAGAAGGACAGGAAGCCCTGCTTCACTGAAAAGGCTCCAGGTTAAGAATATGCTAAGATTCCGGAGGACGGGCGACGGTTCGCAAAGCCCTCCGCCCTGGCCCGCAGGCGCGAAAAGCCTGCCGCCATGGGATTTTTCCACAGAAGAAGACGATGAGTATGGCCGGCTGCAAATGAATTTCTGCCGGAAGAGAATCCAGACCTGAAAAACGTTGCGCTGAAAGGCTGAAATATTGTCATCCTTCAGGCAGGAAAAAGGACAGACACGCAGAATCAAAATAGTTGGGACAGATTTGAGTCCCATTCCTGTATTCCATTCCCGCAAGGGATGAAACCTATGACATGGAGAGGAGATCGACCATGGCGAAAACTCAGGAACTCAAGCAGGTGCTTGCCAAAAAGCAAGAGATACTGCAAGGGAACGCCGAGCGGATTGCCAAGCAGCGGGCGGCCGGAAAGCTGACTGCCCGCGAGAGGATCGGCAAGCTTCTGGACCAGGGCAGCTTTGTGGAGCTGGACGCCCTGGTGTCCAAGGAAGAAGACTATGCCGGCGTGGTGACCGGTTACGGCACAGTGGAGGAACGCCCGGTGTATCTGTTCGCGCAGGACTTCACCGTCCACGGCGGCGCGATGGGCGCCCAGCAGAGCGCGAAGATCTGCAAGGTACTGGATCTGGCACAGAAGACCGGCGCGCCGGTGATTGCCCTGTGCGACAGCGCGGGCGTGCGCGTGGATGAGGGCGCGGCGGCGATGAACGCCTACGCCGAGGTCTACGCGAAGATGGCCAAGCTCAGCGGCGTGTGCCCGATGATCGCGCTGATCCTCGGCCCGGTGGTCGGCGGCGCGGCCCTGATCGCCCAGCTGGCGGACATCAGCATCGAGGCGGAGAGCGTGGGCCAGCTGATGGTCTACGGCCCGCAGGTCATGAGCGCCATGACCGGCAAGACCTATGACGCCAAGGGCCTGGGCGGCGCTGCGGCCATGGCGGCCCAGGGCGGCGTGGCCCTGACGGCCAAGACCGAGGACGACGCCATCGCCCTGACCGCCCAGCTGCTGGACTACCTGCCCGGCTGCAACGCGGAGGACGCCCCGCTGGTGGACACGGACGACATGAACCGCCTGATCACCGACGCGGACGACAGCGATTCCCTGCTGGCCGGCATGGCCGACGCGGGCGAATACATCGAGCTGTACAAGGATTGGGGCAAGGAGATGCGCGTCGCGCTCGCCCGCGTGGGCGGCCGTGTGTGCGGCATCGTGGCGAGCAACGCGGAGTGCAACAACGGCGAGCTGGCCCCCGCGGCCTGCGCCAAGGCGGCCCGGTTCATCCGCTTCTGTGATTGCTACAGCCTGCCTGTGATCTCCCTGATCAACAGCCGCGGCATCCAGGTGCCCGACGCGAAGGCCCAGAGCTGGACCATGATCACAGCGGCCCAGCTGCTCTACGCCTACGCTGAGGCCACCACCGCCAAGGTGAGCGTCGTGGTGGGCAACGCCATCGGCCAGGCCTACGTGGCCATGGGCGGCAAGGCGAACGCCGACGTGACCTACGCCTGGCCCGGCGCGGTGATCTCCGCGCTGACCCCCGAGGCCGCCGTGCAGGTGCTCTACGCCGATGAGCTGAAGGCCGACAAGGCCCCGGCCCTCGAGAGCCGCGCGCGCCTGGAGGAAGAATTCGCCGCGAATGTGGCGGACGGCATTGCCGCAGCCCGCGCCGGCATGGTCGACGATGTGATCGACCCGGCCCAGACGCGCAAGTACGTCATCGCCGCCCTGGAGATGCTCGCGTCCAAGCGGGACAGCAATCCGCCCAAGAAGCACGGCAACCTGCCGCTGTAAGGGAGGAGAGGGAAGATGAATAAGTCCCTGTCGCTGGGTTCGTCCCTGCTGGTGACCGTGGTCGGCATGGTCATCGTGTTCTTCGGCCTCACGGTGCTGATCTTCCTGATCAAGGCCCTGGTCAAGGCCACCTCGGGCATCGGCAAGAAGCAGGTCAAGCCCGCAGCGCCCGCGCCCATTCCGGCGCCTGCACCGGCCCCTGTGGCCGCCGCGGAGGAGCCGGAGGATGACGGCGCCCTGATCGCCGCCATCACCGCCGCCATCGCCTGCATGATGGATGACGGCGCCGCCTTCACCGTGCGCCATGTGCGCCGCCTGTCCACCGCGCCCGCCTGGCAGAAGGCCGGCCGCGAGGAGCAGGTGTACAGCCACTCTTAACAAGATTCCACCCCATCTCATATTTTGATCAACATGCGGGCCCGAAGGTTTGCAAAGGGCGATCGGAAAGCCCTTTGCCCGCGCCCGCAGGCGCGGAATCCCGCATCGAAGAACGAGGAGGAAAAACCATGCGTAAATTCAATGTGACTGTCAACGGACAGGCCTACGAAGTGGAAGTGGAAGAGGTCGGCGGCGTGCAGACTGCCGCGCCCGTCCGCGCTGCCGCTCCCGTGGCCGCTGCCCCCGCTGCCGCCGCTCCCAAGGCTGCTGCCCCCAAGGCCGCCGCTCCTGCCGCCGCTGGCGCCGGTGATCCCATCAAGGCGCCCATGCCCGGCAACATCCTGGACGTGAAGGTCAAGGTCGGCGACAAGGTGAAGAACGGCGACGCCATCGTGATCCTCGAGGCCATGAAGATGGAGAACCCGATCCCCGCCCCGCGCGACGGCACCATCACCTCCATCACGGTCACCAAGGGCGCGACCGTCGAGGCCGGTCAGGTGCTGGCGACCATCCAGTAAAGGCGATTCCAACGAAAGCGAGTTGATACGATGGAACTCAACATTGGCAAGGCCTTTACGGATTTGGCGGCCACCTCCGGTATCGCCAATTTCCTGAAGGACCCCTTGGCGCTGATCATGGTCGCGGTGGCGTGCCTGCTGCTGTACCTGGCCATCGTCAAGCAGTTTGAGCCTCTGCTGCTGCTGCCCATCGCCTTCGGTATGCTGCTGACCAACCTGCTCGGCTCGGACATGTTCCACGAGGAGCTGTTTGCGGGCGGTCATGCCAACTGGAGCCTGATCGGCGGTGCGGTCTTGATAAACGCACAAGATCTCGTGAAACCTGTAGGCGATGTAGCGAACTTAATGGTCAACGCCAGCGGCGCTGTGCTCAACGCCGCCGGCAACGTGGTGGCCCAGATCACCGGCGCCACGGGCATCAGCGGCAATGAGCTGCAGCCCCTGGCCCAGGTGATGGAATACATGGCCGGCAACGGCACCGCCACCATGATGATCCTGAAGGACGCCTTCATCAGCGGCGGCCAGGTGTTCACGGCGGCGGGCGAGCTGATCGCCAGCACGGGCTCGAAGATCGATCCCGGCCTGCTGGACTACCTCTATCTCGGCGTCAAGCTGGGCATTTATCCCTGCCTGATCTTCATGGGCGTCGGCGCGACGACGGACTTCGGCCCGCTGATCGCCAACCCGAAGACCCTGCTGCTGGGCGCTGCTGCTCAGCTGGGCATCTTCTTCACCTTCATCGTGGCTTCCACGGTGTTCGGCTTCACCCCGCAGGAGGCGGCTTCCACCGGCATCATCGGCGGCGCGGACGGCCCGACGGCCATCTGGCTGACCAGCAAGCTGGCGCCTCACCTCCTGGGCCCCATCGCCGTGGCGGCCTACAGCTACATGGCCCTGGTGCCTGTCATCCAGCCCCCCATCATGAAGGCCCTGACCACCAAGGCCGAGCGCCAGATCGTGATGGAGCAGCTGGCCCCCGTCTCCAAGACCCAGAAGATCCTCTTCCCCATCGTGGTGACCATCCTGGTCGCCCTGCTCCTGCCCTCCGCGGCTTCCCTGGTGGGCTGCCTGATGCTGGGCAACCTGTTCAAGGAGTGCGGCGTGACCGAGCGTCTGAACAAGACCGCGCAGAACGAGCTCATGAACATCGTCACGATCTTCCTGGGCATCACCGTCGGCGCGACGGCCACCGCCAACACCTTCCTGAAGCTGCAGACCCTGGAGATCGTGGCGGTCGGTATCGTCGCCTTCGGCATGGGCACCACCGGCGGCCTGCTGCTGGCCAAGGTGATGAACAAGCTCTCCGGCGGCAAGATCAACCCGCTGATCGGCTCCGCGGGCGTGTCCGCGGTTCCCATGGCCGCGCGTGTCTCTCAGCGCGTGGGCCAGCAGGAGAACCCCGGCAACTTCCTGCTGATGCACGCCATGGGCCCGAACGTGGCCGGCGTCATCGGTTCCGCCATCGCGGCCGGCGTGCTGCTGTCCATGTTTGGCTGATCCCTTCATTCCTTGCTTTGAAAGGAGTTTACCCCTTATGGCGAAGGTTCAAATCACCGATACCATCCTGCGCGACGGCCACCAGTCTCAGGCGGCCACCCGTATGCGCCTGGATGAGATGCTGCCTGCCTGCGAAAAGCTGGACAAGGTCGGCTACTTCTCCCTGGAATGCTGGGGCGGCGCGACCTATGACGCCTGCATCCGCTTCCTGAACGAGGATCCCTGGGAGCGCCTGCGCCAGCTGCGCAAGGCCCTGCCCAACACCAAGACCCAGATGCTGCTGCGCGGCCAGAACCTGCTGGGCTACCGGCCCTACAGCGACGACGTGGTGGACTTCTTCGTGAAGAAGGCCATCGAGAACGGCATCGACATCATTCGCTGCTTTGACGCGCTGAACGACCTGCGCAACCTCGAGACCGCGGTGAAGGCCACCAAGAAGTACGGCGGCCAGGCGGAGATCGCCCTGAGCTACACCAAGTCCCCCGTGCACAACGAGGACTACTTCGTGAAGCTGGCCGGCGAGATCGAGGACATGGGCGCGGATCTGATCTGCATCAAGGACATGGCGAACCTGATCCTGCCCTACGATGCCTACAAGCTGGTCAAGCGCCTGAAGAGCGCCACCAAGCTGCCCATCGTGCTGCACACCCACGACACCACCGGCACCGGCGCCATGGCGCTGCTGAAGGCTGCTGAGGCGGGCGTTGACGTGATCGACACCTGCCTGAGCCCCCTGGGCAGCGGCACCTCCCAGCCCGCGACGGAGTCCATCGTGGCGACCCTGCAGGGCACGGAGTATGACACGGGCCTGGACCTGAACCTGCTGGCCGAGCTGGCGGATTACTTCCGCGGCGTGGCGGACCGCCTGACCAAGGACGGCTTCCGCGATCCCGCCCGCGTGCTGAGCGTGGACGTGAAGACTCTGCAGTACCAGGTGCCCGGCGGCATGCTGTCCAACCTGATCGGTCAGCTGAAGGCTGCCAACGCCATGGACAAGTACTACGACGTGCTGGCTGAGGTGCCGCGCGTGCGCGCCGACTTCGGCTATCCGCCGCTGGTGACTCCGACTTCTCAGATCGTCGGCACCCAGGCCGTGATGAACGTCCTGATGGGCGAGCGCTACAAGATGGTGCCCCAGGAGAGCAAGGACCTGCTGGCGGGCCACTATGGCAAGCTGCCCGGCAAGGTCAACGAGGAAGTGCGCAAAAAGTGCATCGGCGACCAGAAGGTCATCACGACCCGCTTTGCCGACGACCTGCCGCCGGAGCTGGATAAGCTGAAGAGCGAGATGCGCGAGTGGTACCAGACCGACGAGGACGTGCTGACCTACGCGATGTTCCCGAAGGTTGCGCCCAAGTTCTTCGAGTACCGTCAGGCCCAGCAGATGAAGATCGACTCCACCATGCTGGACAAGGCCGACAAGACCATGCCTGTGTAAGAATGGAACACAAAGACCGGAGCGCGGCTGAACCTGCGCTCCGGTCTTTTGTTTCTGTCGGATATGATTGCGTTGAGCAGCTTTGATACGATGCTCATCTGAAAGCTATAAGCCCATCCACGGACAAGCTCACGATCCTGCCTGGCCAGGCACGGATCAGCTCCCGGTCGTGGGTCACGCAGATCACACAGCCGGAGAAGCCGGTGATCATCTCCCGCAGCACCGGCGCGGAGAGGGGTGAGAGATTCCGGCTGGGCTCGTCCAGCAGCAGGACGTTGTGCCTCTCCAAAATCATCCGCAGGAGGAAGAGCTTGGCCTTCTGCCCGCCGGAGAGCAGGCGGATCGGGTGCTCCATCTCCTCCCGGGTGAAGCGCAGCGCGCCCAGCCCCGTGCGGATGGCCGTCAGCTGCTCCTTCTCGCCGGAGGTGTGCAGGGCTTCGACGGGCGTGCGGTCGGGCGGCAGCGTGTCCAGGTAGTTCTGCGGCATGTAGCCGGCGCTGAGATCCCCGCGGGGCAGCAGCTCCTCGGCGATGCGCCGCAGCAGGGTGGTCTTGCCGGAGCCGTTGGGGCCGACAATCAGCACCTTCTCCGGCCCGCGGACGTGCAGGCGGATGTTGTGCGCCAGCGTCCGGCCGCCGGCGGTCAGCTCCGGCAGGTTCAGGTCGAGCACCACCTTGCCCTCGGGCAGGGCGATGCCCCCGGCCCAGCTGGCGTCCATGGCCCGCTCGGCCCAGGGGCGCTTCGTCATGGCCTCGTCCTCGCGGGTGAAGCGGTGCTCCAGGGACTTGACGGCCTTCATCTTCTTTTTCAGCAGGCGTCCGCCGTGGGGGTCGCGCCGGCTGATGCTTTCCTGGGCGTGGGCCACGCGCTCCTCGATCTGCCGCAGCCGCTCGTCCCGGGCGGCCTTCTCGCGGCGCTCCTGCTGGGCCTGCTGCTCCTGCCGGCGGAAGGCGTCCGCGCGCTCGCTGACATAGGCGTCGTAGGGAATGTTGGCTAGCGTCCAGCGCGGTGTCTGCCTGCCGCGCAGGCTCTCCAGGTGGAGGATGCGCGTGGCGGTGCGCCGCAGCAGGGTCTCGTCGTGGGAGACGAAGACGATGGGCAGACCGCAGCCGGTCATCATGCGCTCCAGGGCTTCGAGGGCCTGGGTGTCCAGGTCGTTGGTGGGCTCGTCCAGGAGGAGCAGCGAGGGCCCCTCCAGCAGCAGGAGGGTCAGCCGCAGCTTGACCCGCTCGCCCCCGGAGAGGGCGGCGGCGGGCGACGGGAGATAGGGCAGCGCAGGGTCGAGGCCAGTGACGGCGCAGGCGGCGGCCAGCTCCTCCCAGCCCGACGCGGCGAAGGCGGGATGGGACGCGCAGTAATCATAGACGGAGGCGTCCGGCGGGAAATCCGCCTCCTGGGGCAGGTAACCGATGCGCTCGCCGGGGCAGGCGATCCGCCCCTGCACGGCGCACCAGGCGGGATGCTCCGGCCAGCGCGCGATAAGCTGGAGCAGGGTGGACTTGCCGTCGCCCTCCTCGCCGATCACGGCCAGGCGGTCGGCGCCGGACACGGTGAAGGAGAGATCCTCAAAGAGCACGCGCAGGTCGCGCGCATGGGTCACGGTGAGGTGTTGCACTTGCAGCATCAAAAAGCTCCGTTTCTCCCGGCACGGGCCGCGCACGCGCCGAAAAACGCGCTGACGCCCGATGCCCCGGAAAACGGAGCTAACTGTTTCGCACAGAAAAAGGGCGTGGAAAAAGCGCGTTCCTCCAGCCGCACACAAACAAGCCCGCCCGAGCGGTTCACTGGTTGTGTATCGACTGCATTACTTGCGCATCTTTCCACACCTTTCGTTGGTTGATGGTTCAAGGATAGCATGGGAGCGTCGGGATGTCAAGGGCATCCGAAACGAAAAGACGAAGTACAGACTCACTGCATGACAGGCTTGCTGCACTCGTACAGCTGATCGGGGCAGATATCCTGTTCATGAGGCCACTCGACAGAAAGCCCGCCGATCCGAACGGTTTTGAAATAAGCCTCGTCAGCGAGTTCTCCCATCCAGCTTCCACGAATCAACGGTTTCACATCAAAGATACGGGTTTCTCCATTGTCAAACAGAATTCGCAGCTGATAATTCTGCAATGGCTCAACCTGTACAGCCTGTGCTGTCATCCAAACACCTCGAACGCGAGTTTGCACTGATCTGATCTGTTTTCAGGCATCACGCATCCACGTCAATGATCACCTTCATGGTCTTTTCGCGGTTGGCGTCGATGAACTCGTAGGCCTTCTTGTAATCCCGGAAGGCGAAGTGGGCGGTCTGCAGGGGCTTGAGCTGAATCTTGCCCTCCTGCACAAAGCGCAGGGCGTCCACGTAGTCCTCATGGCGGTACATCATGGAGGTGTTCAGATCCAGCTCGGAGTCGTTTAGCTTCGCCAGGTCGACGTGGGCGGTCTTGGCGAACACGGCCACCAGGATGAGGGTGCTGCCCTTGCGCGCGTTCTGGATGGCCTGGTTCATGGTGATGTCGTTGCCGGCGCAGTCATAGATCACGTCCGCCTTGTCCGGGCCGAAGCAGGAGACCAGGGCCTCGCCAAAGTCGCGGCGGGCGGTGTTGACGGCATAGTCCGCGCCCACCGATCGGGCCAGCTCCAGGCGCTTGTCGGAGATATCGGTGATCATGACGGAGGCGGCCCCGCAGGCCTTCAGCGACTGGGCCAGCAGGATGCCGATGGGGCCCGCGCCCAGGACGACGGCCTTGCAGCCCTTCACGTCCGGGAAGCGCTTGGCGGCGTGCACGGTCACGGCCAGTGGCTCGATCATCGCGCCGTCGTCGTAGCTCATGCCCTCAGGCAGGGGTGTGACCTTGGAGGCGTCCACCGCGAAGTAATCGCTGGCGGTGCCGGTGGTCTGGAAGCCCATGACCTTGAGCTTCTCGCAGAGGTTGTACTTGCCGTGCAGGCAGGGATAGCAGCGCCCGCAGAAGACCTGGGGCTCGATGGTCACGGCCTGGCCGACGGCGAGGTCATGCACGTACTCGCCCAGCTGCACAATCTCGCCGGAGACCTCGTGGCCCTGGGTCACCGGGTAGGAGGTGTAGGGGTGTTCGCCGTGGTAGACGTGGATATCCGACCCGCACACGTCGATGCGGCGGATGCGCACCAGCACCTGGTCGGGGCCTGGGGTCGGGACGGCGATCTCACGGAAGGTGATTTCGCCCGGGGCGGTCATGACCTGCTGACACATGGTGGCGGGGATGGACATCAGGCACTCCTCCTTATAGGGTATAGGATCACAGAAAACCGATCTCAGTTCCTTCTGATATACTTCGTCATGATGTACCCGGTTTTGCCGCCGACGGAGACCTTGCACCAGGACTTGCCGTACTTCAGCAGGGTCACCTTCGTGCCGGGACGGTATTCCGCCAGCACCTTGTAGTTTTTGCCGGGGCCGGAGCGCAGGTTGACGCGGCGGTTGCGGGGGTTCTTGATGTAGGCGGTCTGGCCGGAAATCTTGGACGTGGTCAGGTGGGAGTTGCGGATGTAGCCCTTGCCCTTGCTGCTGGAGACAAAGTCGAAGGAGGAGCCGTGGGTCAGCACGGTCACCTTCGCGCCCTTGTCCAGCCTGCCGAGGGACTTTGCGCCGGTGGAGGGCGCGGCCAGCAGGGTGGTGTTGTCCACGCTCACCTTGGCGGAATAGCTGGAGGAGGCCACGAGGTACTTGGTGTGGACGTAGACCTGGGGTCCGCCGGGGCGGAACCGGACGCGGGACCAGACCTTGCCCTTGTTGGCGATGGTCACGGCGGAATCCCGCTGGTAGCTGGCGATGCGCTTGGAGGCGGTGTCGGGCTTCTCGTAGGCCGCGAGCCACGAGGTGTTGACACGGTAGTAGGTGGTGGCCAGGGCTGTGGCGGAAGGCAGCAGCAGGGCCAGGATCAGCAGCAGGGCGGACAGCCGCCGCAGGGTCGTTCTTTTCTCCATCTCCGAAAACCTCCGTTTCTATTCGCTTTTTTCTTTTAAGAAGAGATTGGTACGATGGAACTGTTTGAGCTGTTCAGGGGTCATCTCAGGGCAGTCATCGTCCAAACAGGGTATTCGTTTAGATGCCTCTTCGAGTTCCTGTATCTCTTCTTCTGTAAGCGGAAGCATGGCTTCCGTCCAGCTCATTTTGACCAACTTCCATCTCTCCTTATGCAGGATTGATCAGGTAAACGAGAGGGTTTTTATTGCTGAATCCTCTTGAACTTCTTGTCCAGCTCCGTGTGGGTGATGGCCACCACCAGCGGGCGGCCATGGGGGCAGGTGGGCGTGACGCGGTCCCGCACCATGCGCTCGATGAGGTCGCGGATCGCGTCCTCGGTCAGGGTCTCGCCGCCCTTCACCGCGTGCTTGCAGGCGGTCTGCAGGATGGCGGCGCGGCGCTTCTCCATGGTGAAGGTGCGGGGATCGCCCATCAGCTGATCCAGCACCTCGTGCAGGAAGCCCCGGGTCTGGGCCTCGCCCAGGATCATCGGCACCGACCGCACGCTGACCTCGCTGTCCCCGAAGGGCTCCACCGTGAAGCCGATGGCCTCCAGCAGGGCGCTGTTCTCGGCGAGCACCTCCTGCTCGCGGCGGGTCACGGTCTCGATCATCGGCACCAACAGCTCCTGTCCGGCCTCGTGCTGATCATAGGCCTTGGAGAGCCGGTCGAACAGCAGGCGCTCGTGCACCGCGTGCTGGTCGATCATCAGCAGCTGATCCTCGTATTCCACGAGGATGTAGGTCTTGAACAGCACGCCGATGACGCGCAGGGGCTTGGGCGCCTCCTGCACCGCCGCCACCATGAGCTGTTCGGCCTCCACGGGCCGGGTCACCTCGGCCGCGGGCAGCGGTGTCTTCGGCGGCACGGAGGAGACGGACGGCGCGGGGGCAGCGGGCGCTGCTTGTGTGGCCGCGGGCGGCACCGTGTAGGCGGCCTGGGGCTCGCGCAGGGCTGCGGCGGGCATGGGCGCAGCCTTCGGCGGCACGGCCACGGGCACGGGCCCGCGCGGGATGGGCGAAGGCTCGGCGGGCGCGTCGGCCTTCGGCGGAACGCTGCGCACCACGTCCAGCGGCACGGCCTCGCGATCCTTCACGACCTCGGCGCGCAGGACAGGCGTTTTGTCCTCCGTCAGCTGCATCTGCACCGGGCGCTGCAGGGCGTCCCGGTCGGCGATGGCCTCCCGCACCAGGGTCTCCACGGCCAGGGACACGGCGGCCTCGTCGGCGAAGCGCACGGTCAGCTTGTTGGGGTGCACGTTGACGTCCACCGCCTCATAGGGCATGGTCAGGTGGAGGACGCAGGTGGGGTATTTGCCGATCATCACCCGCTCGCGGCAGGCGGTCTCCACGGCGGTGGAGAGCAGGGCGGACTGCATGTATCGCCCGTTGATGAAGAAGGACTGGTTGCCGCGGCTGCTCCGCCCGCTCTCGCCGATGCCCACGTAGCCGTCCAGCAGCACGCCGCCCTGGTGGCCCTGGACCCGGCGCATGGTGCGCAGCATCTCGTTGCCGTAGATGGAGAACACGGCGGATTCCAGCTTGCCGTCCCCGGCGGAGTGGTAGAGGGTGCGGCCCTGGCTGATGTAGCGGAAGGACACGTCCGGACGGGAGAGAATCAGGCGCATCATCAGGTCGGAGACCAGGGCGGCCTCGGCGGCGGGCTTTTTCAGGAAGCGCAGGCGCACCGGCGTGTTGAAGAACAGATCCTTCACCAGGAAGGTGGTGCCCTCGGGGCAGGCGGCCTCCTCGATGGAGAGGATCTTGCCGCCCTCGTTCTTCACGCGGATGCCGCTGACGTCGTCCCGGGTGCGGGTGGTGCAGGTGACCCGGCTCACCGCCGCGATGGAGGCCAGGGCCTCGCCGCGGAAGCCCAGGGTCGCGATGGAGCTGAGCTCCTTCGCCTCGGTCAGCTTGCTCGTGGCGTGGCGCTCGAAGGCCATGCGGATGTCGCTCTGGCGGATGCCGCTGCCGTTGTCGGTGACGCGGATGGAGGCGATGCCGCCGTCCTTGATCTCCACGGTGACAGCGCTGGCGCCCGCGTCCAGGCTGTTTTCGACCAGCTCCTTGATGGCGGAGGCGGGACGCTCGACGACCTCGCCCGCGGCGATCTTGCCGATGACCTCGTCGGAGAGAAGTTGGATGCGCTTCTGATTCATGATGAACTCCTTGCACAGCGGAAGCTTTCCGCTGCCGATAGTTCAAGTTTACTCTTTTTTGGCGGAATGTCAATTCAGATACCAACCTTAGTAAAACCGCCAAGCATAAGCTATCATAAGGAGGCGGGGCGAAGGTTTGCAAAGGGCGATCGCAAAGCCCTTTGCCCGCGCCCGCAGGCGCGGAACCCTGTTATAATGGAGCATAGCTATGCAAAAAGAATGATATTCTCAGTGGGAAACAGAACGACTCCCTCCGCGTCCGCAGGACTTTGCCTGAGGACTCGGAGGGAGTCGATGTCTTTACGTGTGAGCAAGCCCTCAGTCGTTCCGCACCTCGACCGTCATGCCGATGGGCAGGCTGCGCTCCTCCGGCCTGGCCTCCACGGTGATGGACCCTCCCTGCACCTGCTGCAGGATGCGGGTCACCGTGCAGGTGTGCGGTGTCTCATGGGGATCGTCGCCGCGGATGTAGGTCAGGGTCTGGCCGGTGTGGAACAGGGGCGCGTCGTCCTGCAGGGCCTCAAAGGTCAGCATCACGCGCTGGGCGACGCGGGCGAGGGTCTGATCCTCCTTCACGCTGTCGCCCTTGGCGGCAGTGATCTCGGTGACCACGCCGTCCGCCGGGGAGGTGATGGTCACGTCCTCCGCCGTGGCGGTGACGAACAGGCGCTGGCCGCGCTCCACCGCGTCGCCTACCGCGCAGTGGAAGCGCAGCAGGGTGGCATCGGTGACATCCACGGTCACAGTGTCTGCGGCGGTGACGGTGCCCAGGCCGACGCGGTCCTCGTCGGCGAAGGCGCTGTCGCGGTAGGCGCGCACGGTCTCGCCGACGTAGAGCTCACCGCCCAGCACCTCCACCAGGTAGGTGCTGCCGTCAATCTCGGTCACGCGGCCCACCGCGCGGTGGCTGCCGTCCGCCGTGCACTTGATGTAGACGGTCTCGCCGCTGTGCACGAGGGTGTTCTCCGGGGTCTGCTTCGCGCCGGTCACGGTGAAGGTGACCGTGTAGCGGCTCACCGGGGCGATCTCCAGCACGGTGCCGGTTACGGTGTCGCCGGCCTCCGCGTGGATGGCCGCGATGGTGCCGTCCAGCGGGGCGTAGACGGTGGTGGTGGAGGTTGCGCCGAGCTCCTGGTCCGCGGTCACGGTTTGGCCCAGCTCCAGGTCGAAGCGCTCGAGGGTGCCGTCGGCGGAGGCGGTGATCTCGGTGAGATCGGCCGCGGCGGTGGAGCCGGTCCATGCGTCGGCGGAGGCGGAGAGGGTCAGGGTCAGCGTGACGGCGCAGACTGCTGCGAGCAACACGAATTGACGAAGAAACTTAGGCTCTTTACGGTTGCCGAGGGTTCCGCGCCTGCGGACGCGGGTCAGGGGCTTTGCGGTCGGTCCGGGGCTGCCGCCCGTTCTCCGCTGAAAACTCCGACACAGCGGAGTTTTCCGGGCGCTCCGAACCCCTTCCAACCCTTCGCATCGCATACTGGAGCTATAATGATCAATCATGGGCTTTCACCTGTCCTCTCGGTCAGCACGCCCTCGTTCAGGTCGTAGGTGATGTCGTCCACCTGCACCGTCCAGCCGCCGTCCGTCACGCCGAACACAAAGTCCGACGAGGCGCAGCCCTCGGCGCGCAGGCCCGCGTAGACCGTGCCGGTGAAATCGGTGTCGGTGGGCAGGGTCAGGCTGTCCTCGCCGTCGGTCACGACCACCTCGCTCACGCCGCTGCGGTTCAGGGTTTTCAGGGCAGCCTGGGTGATGGCCCAGCCGTCCGACTGGGATTTCAGCGTCAGCACGCCCTGGCGCAGGGTGGCGTCAAAGTATGCGCCGCCGCAGGTCACGTCCAGCTCCTCGCCGCCCATGCTCAGCTGGGTCGACTGCCAGCGGTCCACTGTCAGGGCGACCGTGCCGTAGAGTTGCATGTCCTTGGTGCCCATGCTGTGGGTGGAGGTCAGGGCCTTGCCGGGCGTCACGGAGAAGCCCACCGGTGCGGTGCTCTTCTTCGCGTTCTTCAGGTTCTTCGTCTTGCGCTTCATCGAAGCTGCCTGCTGCTGATCCTTGTCTGTCTTGCTGGTGCTCTGGCTGGGATCGGCCACGAGAAAGGCCGTCGTGCCCGCGATGACCCGGCCGTCCCCAAAGCTGGCGCACACCACGGCGGTGTAGGCGGCGGGCTCCAGGTCGGAGAAGGCCACCTCGGCGCGGGTACTCTGGGTGTAGATCAGGGCGGCTTCGGCGCTGCCCTCGTTCACGGTGAGGCTGTACAGCTCCGCGCCTACGTCGGTCCAGGCGAAGGTCAGGGCCCCGCCGGTGACATAGGTCACCTGGGCGTTCTGCGCGCCGATCACCGTGACCGAGAGCTTGAGCTGCTCGTCGGTGCTCGCGGTGGTCTGCTGGGGCAGGTAGAGGGTGAAGGCCAGCCGCCAGGTGGCGATGGCCGCGCCGTCCTTGTAGGCGGCGACGCCCGCGACCCACGCGCCCACGGGGATCTCCACGCAGGGCACGTCGATGGAGGCGGAGTGGGTGACCTTCGTCCACACGGCCTGGTTGTTCTGGTACAGGGCGAAGCCGTAGCTGTCGGCCCCGGAGGCGGGCCACTCGAAGCGCAGCCGCCCCGTGGCGACCCACGGATAGCGCACGCTGCCGTTCTTCTCCTGGGCGCCCGCGAGGGTCAGGGCCTTGGCCGTCACAGGCTGGGCGACGGCGGGTTGAGTCACCGTGGTCTCCTGGGTAGCGGGTACAGCGACCGCCTCCGCAGCAGGCGCAGCGACTGTCTCCGCGGCAGGCGCGGCCACCGCCTCCACGGCGGGTACGGCCACGGTCTCCGCGACGGGCAGGACGTCGGGCAGCTGGGGCAGCTCGGGGGCCTCGGCGCAGGCCGCGCACGTCAGCAGGCACAGGGCCAGCGCGAGGGCCAGCGGCTTAGTCATGGTTCTGGTTCTGGAGGAGATCCGGGAAGCCCTCGGCGTTCTCGGGGAAGCCGCCCTCGGGGGCGTTGCCGCTGCGCTCAGGTCTGCCCTCGTCGCGGCCGGAGCGCTGGCCGGCGCCGGCGCTTTCCGCCTCGGCAGGCTCCTCAGCTGTATCCGCAACTTCTTCATCTTCCGCCTCCGCGCTCTCTTCCTCCGCCTCGACGGTGGTCACCACCACGCTCATGCCGTAGCGCACGGTCGTGTCGGGGGTAAAGTCGATCAGCACCTTGTAGGTCACCTCGCCCTCGCCCTGGCTGGCGGTGGCGATGCCGGAGATCATGGTCACCGTGCCCTCGAAGGTCTTGCTCTCGTCGGCCTCCAGCTCGATCATGACCCGATCGCCCACGGCGATGTCGTTCAGGCTGTCCTCGGGCACCTGGGCCTCGACGCGCATGCTCTCGCGCTTGTAGAGCACGGCGATCATGCCGCCCTTCTGCACGGTGCTGCCCTGCTCGGCCTTGATGGTCTCGACGATGCCGCTGTCCCCCGCCACGAGGTTCTCACCGCTCATGTACAGGCCGTCGAAGGTGCCGTCCAGGGTCTCGAACAGCACGTCGCCGCGCTGTACGGTGTCGCCGTCCTGCACGTTGATGCGCACGATGCTGCCGCTGCCCTTCACCGCGGTGGGATTGCGCCGCGCCACGGTGCCGCGGCCCACCTTCTGGTTGTTGGTGTGGTCGCTGTCGCGGAAGATATCCACGGAGTCGCCGGGGATGAAGCTGCCCTTGCTGACCTCCACGGTGTAGGAGGTGCCCTCCACGCCGGTGATGGTGCCCTCGCCGCTGCGGCTCTTGTTGCTGCGGCACTCGAGGTAGACCTTCTCGCCCACGTGGAAGTACTTGGTGGAGGCATTGTTGTAGGCGGACTCGGTGGAGGCGGAGACCGTGAAGGCGGCCTCGCCCTCGATGTACATCACCGCGCCGTAGCGGGTGGCGACGGTGTCCGCCGCGTCGCCGGGCTGGCCGAACACGCCGGTGATCCTGCCGGCCTCCTCGGCGTAGACCTTGGTGGTCTTGAGGGTGAGCAGCACGTCGTCCGCGCCGACCTCCTGGCCGACCTCCGCGCTGACCTTGGCGACGGTGCCGCCGATGGGCGCGTAGACCTCGAAGGTGTCGGAGGCCGCGACGGTGCCGTCCATGGTGACGGCGTCCGCCAGCGCGCCGGCGGTCAGGCACAGCGCGAGCGCCAGGGCGAGAAGCAGGGAGAGCTTTTTCATGGGGAGGACTCCTTTCCTTGCACAGGCTTCCCCCTCTGGGGGAAGCTGTCAGCCGCAAAGATATTCCGCGCCTGCGGGCGCGGGCAAAGGGCTTTGCGATCGGTCCGGAGCTGCCGCCCGTTCTCCGCTGAAAACTCCATAACATGGAGTTTTCCGGGCGCTCCGAACCCTTTGCAAACCTTGCATTCATTGTCATAAGGAATTAATCATCCAACCTCAACACAACAAGTCGGCAACCGTAGTGCTTAACCTATTTCACACTAAACGACTACACTTGAAGGAGGAAATGATGATGAAGTCCCTATATGAAGAACTTGGCGGCACCTACACCCTTGGTGATGATGGCATGCTGTATCCAGATTTAGCAATCGGTGACAAAGACTCGCGCCCCATTGGAAAATGGGGCAGGATGCACATGAAATACCTAGAGGCAGAACATCCTGGGCTGTATGAGCGGCTCATCCTGAAAGGAACACTTAACAGGCATCTGGCTGATGCGAATGAAAGAGCGATAAGGATGCTGGAAAGGCTGATTGAGCAGATGGCAGCCCAGGAAGGTATCACGGAAAGCCTGAAGGAAGCACATCCACTTGAGTGGATTGGCAGAATGAACAGCATTCGCAGCAGAGCAGAAGAGTTCATCCTGCATGACATCATTCTAACCTTATAACCACAACGTGCCGGCACCACCATCATGGTTGTGCCGGCAAAATTGTGTTTCTGTTTTTTAGCGAAAATTCTCGGTAGTTTTAGCAATCAAAAACTATACAACATATAGTATTAAGTTCGTCTTTTGCGTTCAATATATGGTATAGTTTTGATTTATTCTTGATTTTAAGGGGACGAAATTCAAGTAAACGAGGATTTTATCATCTGCATGGAGAAAAACCACTCACAAGGCAAAATCTGGGTAATTGGAGTCTGCTCATTTATTGCAATCTGTTGCTGGCAGCCGCCGTCTCTATCTTCGACCCGACCCAGATCACGGCCATCGCCACCTGACTGAAGGGCAACGGCACAATAACCTTAAGTCCTATTCCAACAGAGGAATTGATCATCGTTATTGTGTGTCCTATTACAGAGGCCGCGATAAGAAAAAGGTCAAAAAGAATGGTGAGACTATCGAAGTCGAGAGCGAGATCGATCTGATTATTGAAGAAAATGGGGTGCTCTACCCAATCGAGATCAAGCAGGGGACAAATGGCAGCGCTGACGAAGCTTCTGCTTTTCCTGTTCTCGACAAAGTAAGTGAAAAAAGCGCGGAACCGGGGCCATCATATGTACCTGCCCCGCCCCTGGGATGCTCAGAGATAGTCTGTTTCAAATCCCTGTGTGGTATATCTGACCTTCCGCCATTTGTAGCAGCATCGTCCACCAATTATTGCAGCCATTATGGTTTCTAATGGGACCGCAGATTAGAAATCCAACGGCTCACGAGCTTTTCAGAACAATAACAGACCTCTGGAAGAAACTGAAAAATCCTTGTATGAAGCCATGTTCAGCTTCACTTCACCTTTATACGATTCCTTCAGCCCGTCCGCCTTATTGGCGGATAGCAGAAAAAAGCTGATTTTCTAAAAAAGCGGCAGGCATATGCAATTCCGTTAGCAATCCTCCTCCAAAATCCCTCTTCTAATCAAAAGGAAACGCCGGAGAGTGCTTATTTCAAGCCTCTTTCCGGCGTCATTACCAAGTGATTCGCGGAAGGATATCATTCGCTTCGAAGGCGACAATTCTATAATGAAACTACTCCGCGTTAATTGATGTAATCGATATACTCTGCTCAGGCGGTAAAGTTTACAGAAAACAGATGTTGGGTATTCATGTTCAGAAAAACGTTGATATTACGGGGTTTCCGTGCTTCCTGCTTCATCCGCCGGGTGTTCGCAGGATGGGTGTTCATCGGGTGTTCACGCGGGTGTTCATGGGTGTTCACGGCGAAATAGTGTGAAGTTCACTGGGATTTTCACTGCTTTTGCGTGATGATGCTTGTGACGGCCTTTCTGTCTGAAGTTAATATTTACAATAAGTCTATTGACAATATAGACATAACGGAGTATAATCGACGCATCATCTTGAAAGGAGTGGTCATGGTGACGAGGAACCAGATGTGTATGTGTCAGATGTGCATGCGTCGGCTGGCGTCCATGCCCTCTTTGCGTACATGAACGGAAATGATCGTTGATGAAGCAAGCAGGGGCAGAACGCACCTGCTTTTACTATCTTTGCGGGAGATGCGTCCGCAGGTGAAGGCAGAGGCCAGATCATGCGGGCGCTTTGTTTATTCAAGCAGGAGGGAACCTATCGTGTATGGTTATCACTACGGTACGGTGAATGACCGATGTACCAGACATCGTTGCTGAATCACGATCCTGATCAACCGCCCAACAACCTCATCAATTCAGAAAGAAGGATTTTATTATGACAAATCATCAGACTGCTTCCAGGATTACAGCCTTTGTTCTGATCCTCACGCTTGTTCTTACACTCTCTTTCTCCACTTTCGCGGAAGAACCCCAGGCTGTCACCATTGACAAAGAAGCGTTTGACGCGCTGATCGCTTCCGGCCCGGTTGCTGATGACGAAACCATCGCCGCCAGCGCGTGGGCGACTGCCGTCAGAGAAGCGGGTGTGCTGAGAGTCGGCGGAACCCGTACATCCTTCCTGTTCAGCCAACTGGATGAAACGGACAACGGAATCCGCGGCTTTGATGCCGGTCTTTACCAACTGCTGGCCCGCTATATCCTTGGTGATGAGACCAAATTCGAACTGACGCAGGTCACTTCCTCCACACGCGAATCGGTGCTGACCAGCGGACAGGTGGACGCAGTGTTTGCCACCTATTCCATCACCCCCTCCCGTCAGGAAGTCATTTCCTTTGCCGGCCCGTATTATACCTCCCAGCAAGCTGTGCTGGTCAAGGCCGGCAATACGGAGATCAGCGGCATCGAAAGCCTGGCGGATAAAAATGTTGCGACCCAATCCGGCTCCACCGGCCCCAGTATTTTGGCTGAGTATGCGCCGGACGCCATTGTGCAGGAATTCGAGGATGACATTCAGGCCCGCACCGCGGTGGAACAGGGCCGGGCGGACGCCTATGTGACGGACTATACGCTTATTCTGAATTCCATTGTGAAGAACCCCGGCGCTTACGCTATTGCCGGCGACGTGTTCGGACCGGTGGATCCCTACGGCATCGGCCTGCCGAAGGATTCTGATGGTGTCGCCTTCGTCAACGCTTTCCTTCAGACGATCATTGGGGATGGAACCTGGGCAAATCTCTGGCAGATCAGCTTGGGTGACCGCACCGGCATCGACACCGCACCGGAAGCCCCTGTGATCGGCGAGTAAAACGGAATCAACTGCATGGGGCCTCAGGCATCGGGCTTGAGGCCCCATTTTCGGGGAGACGGACATGAGTGTTTCAAATCTGCTGTCACAGTACGGGGACCGATATATCCAGGCACTGCTGACCACCTGGAAGCTGACGGCCTTCTCCTTTGCCGCGGCTTTTGCGCTGGGCGTGCTTATTACAATCCTCAGGGTTTGCCCCATCAAGCCCCTGAGGATTGCGGGGGATTTCTATGTGCAGGTTTTCAGAAACATCCCGGGAGCAGCCTTGCTGATTCTTCTGGTTTACGCGCTGCCGTACCTGAAGATCATCTTTTCCTATGAGGTCTGTGTTCTGATAGCCACCACACTGATTCCTTCCGCTTTTTGTTCGGAGCACCTGATGAGCGGCATGAATACAATTGCGCCTGGGCAGATTGAAGCGGCCCGGGCGCTTGGACTGACTTTCTTCCAGATGATCCGCAGGATCGTCATTCCACAGGCGCTGCGCTCCACGGTTCTGCCGATGACCAATCTGCTGGTGGCGACGATGCTGACGACATCTTTAGCCTCTCAGGTGCCTATGCGACCCATGGATCTGACCGGACTGGTCTCCTATATCAATACGCACGCCACAGGCGGGGTCACAGCCTTTGCCATCTCGGCCGCGCTCTATTGCGCGACAGCACTGCTGATCGGCTTTACGGGCAGCCTGATTGACAGAAAGGTGAGGATTCTCCGATGAAACAGACGTCCATCCGTGACCTGCTGTACGAGACGCCAGGGCCGGCGGCGCGAAAGAAGATCCGGGTCTGGACCGGCGTTGCCTTGGCCGCGATCGCCGCGCTGATTGCGCTCATTGTCCGACAGTTCGCCGAAACAGGACAGCTGGCGGAAAGATACTGGTCGTTCTTTGCCAAGGCGACCACCTGGCGTTTTCTCGGACAGGGATTGTTGACGACACTGGAAGCCGCGCTGACCGGGGCGGCCATCGCCTTCGCGCTGGGTTTTACGCTGATGCGTGGAAAGCTGAGGAGAAACCGGATTCTGCGCGGAATCAGCACAGCGCTGATTGAATTCACACGCGGCGTGCCGACCTTGCTGTTTATCTACTTTTTCTTTCTGGTCGTTCCTCAGATGGGATGGAAGCTGAGCGCCTTCTGGAAGATCACGCTGCCCTGCGCCATTTCGGCCTGCGGCGTAGTGGCTGAAGCGCTCAGGGCCGGCGTCAACGCCGTCCCCAAAGGGCAGACGGAAGCGGCGCTTTCCCTTGGGATGACGGAAACGAGGCTATTTTACAGAGTGGTGTTTCCACAGGCGATCCGCTTCGTGATACCGTCGCTGATCGCGGAGTTGGTCATCGTGCTGAAGGATACGACGTTCGCCTATGTGGTCACCTGCGCTGACCTGATGCAGAACGCGAAGGTGTTGATCTCCAACTATGACGCTATGCTGTCTGTGTATCTGGTGGTTGCCGTTATCTATATTCTGATTAATTACCTGCTGAACAAACTGTCAGACGTATTGGCTGTACGGCTTCACAGTCCGGCGGAAAGGAGCGCAGCGGCATGAACATGGAAACGCCTGTGATTGAACTGAGGCATGTCGATAAACACTTCGGTTTGCTCCATGTGCTGAAGGACATTTCCCTGAAAGTGTACCGGGGCGAAGTGGTCGTGATTCTGGGCCCATCCGGTTCCGGTAAATCTACACTGTGCCGTACCGTCAACCGGTTGGAAACGATCGACAGTGGAGAAATACTGATTGACGGTGAGCCCATGCCGGCGGAAGGCAGGAAACTGGCATCTCTTCGAGCGAAAATCGGGATGGTCTTTCAATCCTTCAATCTGTTTGCTCACATGACCATTCTGGATAACTTGACGCTCGCGCCTGTGGACGTGCTGAGAATCGGAAAAAAGGAGGCGCGCATGGAGGCGATGCGGCTGCTTGAGAGGGTTGGTGTCGCGGATCAGGCGAGGAAGGTGCCGGCGCAGCTTTCCGGCGGACAGCAGCAGAGGGCCGCGATCGCCCGGGCACTGGCCATGCGCCCGGAGGCGATTCTCTTTGACGAGCCAACCAGCGCGCTGGATCCGGAGATGATCAGCGAGGTACTGAATGTGATGACCTCTCTGGCTTCAGACGGAATGACTATGCTGATTGTGACACATGAGATGAATTTCGCCCGCAAGGTAGCGGACCGCGTGATCTTTATGGACGATGGCATGATTGTTGAAGAATCTGACCCAGAGGCATTTTTCCTTCACCCTCAATCGGAACGCGCACGGGATTTCCTGAATGCGGTGCACAGTCACTGAGATAGCCCTTGTAGAAAAAAACCAGAATGAATCTTCAGTGAAAAGGGAGTGACATGAATGAAACGAAAAATAGGAATGTTTTTGTTATTGCTGTCCCTCGCTGCGCTGATGCTGACAGGCTGCGCAGCACTAACTGAAAAAACCGCGGACGCAGGTGTGAATACCGAAATCAATACGCTGACCTTCAGCGCTGCGGAATTGACCCAGGAGCCCACCTTCGTGGATTGGACCCAGGACGGCACCGCCATGCAATTGATCGCCCGTAAGGATGATTCCGGCGCTGTGCGGCTGGCCTTTAACACCTGCCAGTCGTGCGGCGGCTCGCCCTACGCCTGGTTTGAATACCTGGGCAACAACACCCTGCAATGCCAGAACTGCGGCCTGACCTTCCCGCTGGACACCGTGGGTACTACCAGGGCGACCGGCTGCAACCCCGTAACCATTACGGAATTTGCGGTGGTCGGCGATAGCGTGACTGTGCCGCAAAGCGTGCTGGCTGATAATGTGCAGCGGTTCACTAACTGGAAGAAGATTGAGCAATGAACGTGCAGAACAAAACCTGGCATATCGCGGGGATGCACTGTCCTCACTGTGAGACGGCCATTTTAAGAGCAGTGAAAGACTTGGATGGTCTTTCATCTCCCAAGGCTGATTATCGGGCGGGTACGCTGACGGCCCAATTGGAAGAAAGCCGCCTGCCCGAAGGAAAGCTGGCGGAGCGCATCGCTCAGGCAGGATATGAATTGAAAGGTGAGAACAAAAGCCTGCTGCGAAAGGCGCTGACGCTGCTTTGCGCTGTTTTGGTGCTTGCCGCCCTATATCTGCTCTTTGCACTAACACCTCTGGAAGGCCTGCTCAGCGCTTTTCCCACGGCCCGTACGGGTATGAGCCTGGGCGCGCTGTTTGTGGTAGGTCTGCTCACATCCCTGCACTGCGTGGCCATGTGCGGAGGCATCAACCTGGCTCAAAGCGCTGCCTCCGCCCAATCGGGAAAAAAGATCAGCGCTTCCAATATCCAGTATAACGCAGGCCGCCTGATTTCCTATACCGTGGTGGGCGGCATCGTGGGGGCCTTGGGCTCTATGCTGCGCATCAGCACAGACATGCAGGCCGCCATCCAGATCATCGCCGCCGCGTTCATGGTGCTCATGGCGCTGAATATGCTGGACTTGAGCGTGCTCAAAGGCGCTCTGCCCACGCTGCCGGTGGGACTTCGAGCCAAGCTGCTGGGAAAAGGGAGAAATTCTTCCCTGTGGATCGGACTGGTGAATGGCCTGATGCCCTGCGGCCCGCTGCAGGCCATGCAGCTGTATGCCCTGTCTACGGGCAGCTGGTACATGGGCGCGCTTTCGATGGCCTGTTTCTGCTTGGGCACCATCCCCCTCATGCTGGGCTTCGGCCTGGTCAGCGGCAAGCTGAATAAGCGCTTTGCTAAGCCCATGCGCATCGCCTCCGGCGTGCTGGTGCTGGTGATGGGCATGGCGATGCTGACCCGCGGTCTGTCCCTTTCCGGCGTGCAGGTACGTTTGCCTGCCCAGATGGTGCAGGCAGATTCTTCCACCATCACCGAAACCTATCAGACGGTCAATTCCGAATTGGAATGGCGGGGCTACCCCGACATTACGGTGAAAGCGGGCGTTCCCGTGCGCTGGGTGATCCACGCTGGGGAGGGAAAAATCACCGGCTGCAATAACGAAATGGTCATCCCTGCCCTGAACCTGCGGGTTCCTTTGCAGGAGGGGGACAACGTGGTGGAGTTTACGGCACAGGAGCCTGGGGTGATCCCCTACACCTGCTGGATGGGCATGCTGCACGGCTCCATAACCGTGGAAGAATAATTTTGGGGAGAGAGAAAAATGGAACAATATTTTGTAACGGGCATGAGCTGCGCCGCCTGCCAATCCCGGGTGGAAAAAGCGGTCAGCAAGGTGCCGGGGGTGACAAATTGCTCGGTGAGCCTGCTGACCAATTCCATGGGCGTGGAGGGCTCCGCCTCTTCCCAGGCCATCATCAGCGCTGTGGAAGCGGCGGGCTACGGCGCCAGCCTGAAAACCAGCGCCAAAGCGGCGGAAAGCGCCGCTTCCGCAGATGAGGAGGCGCTCAAGGACAGAGAAACGCCCATCCTCAAAAAGCGGCTGATCGCCTCCGTGATCCTATTGATCCCGCTTTTGTATCTGTCCATGGGCCATATGATGTGGGGCTGGCCCCTGCCCGCCTGGTTTGACGGCAACCACGTGGCCATGGGCATGGTGCAGTTGGTGCTGACGGGCCTCATCATGGTGATCAACCAGAAATTCTTCATCAGCGGCTTCAAGGCCCTGTGGCACCGCGCCCCCAATATGGACAGCCTGGTGGCCCTGGGCGCGTCGGCCTCCTTCTTGTGGAGCCTGTATGTGCTTTTTGCCATGACCCGGTCCGTGGTGGACGGGGATGAATCGGCAGTCATGACTTACATGATGGATTTCTATTTTGAATCCGCCGCTACCATATTGACGCTGATTACCGTGGGCAAGATGCTGGAAGCCCGGGCCAAGGGCAAGACAACGGACGCCCTGAAGGGCCTGATGAACCTGGCCCCCAAGACCGCCGTTTTGCTGCGGGACGGAAAAGAAACGGAAGTGCCCATTGCCCAAGTGAAACAGGGCGATATATTCGTGGTGCGTCCCGGCGACAGCATCCCGGTGGACGGCATCGTGCTGGAGGGCAGCAGCGCGGTCAACGAAGCGGCCCTGACCGGCGAAAGCGTGCCCGTGGATAAAGCCGCAGGCGACAGCGTATCCGCTGCCACGGTGAATCAATCCGGGTTCCTCAAGTGCCAGGCCACCCGGGTGGGTGAAGATACCACCTTAAGCCAGATCATCCGCATGGTCAGCGACGCGGCGGCCACCAAGGCCCCCATCGCCAAGATCGCCGACAAGGTGTCCGGCATCTTCGTGCCGGTGGTGATTGGCATTGCCATCGTTACCGCCGCGGTGTGGATGCTGGCGGGCCAGGATACGGGCTACGCCTTGGCCCGGGGTATCAGCGTGCTGGTGATTTCCTGTCCCTGTGCGCTGGGCCTTGCGACCCCCGTTGCCATCATGGTGGGCAACGGCGTGGGCGCGAAGAACGGCATTCTGTTCAAAACCGCCGCGTCCCTGGAGGAAACGGGGAGGATCAAGATCGTGGCCCTGGACAAGACCGGCACCATCACCCAGGGCGAACCTTGTGTGACCGATCTTGTGCCCGCTCCTGGCTTTGACGAAAAAACGCTGCTGGCTCTGGCGGCCTCCGCCGAGCGGCACAGTGAGCATCCCTTGGCAAAAGCCATTATCCGGAAAGCGGAAGAACAAAACATCGCCCTTGCGCAGGTGAAGAATTTTGAAGCCCTGCCCGGCAGCGGCATCCGCGCCTCCCTGGAAGGGGAAAATATATTTGGCGGCAGCGTAACCTTTATCCAGAATGAAATGCGGCTTCCCACCGATATGGAAAAGAAGGCCCAGGCGCTGTCTGGGGAGGGCAAAACCCCACTGCTGTTCGCCCGAGACGGTCAGCTGATTGGCATGATCGCCGTGGCGGACGTGATCAAGGAGGACAGCCCCCAGGCCATATCCGAGCTTCGCAATATGGGTGTCAGAGTCGTGATGCTGACCGGGGACAATGAGCGCACGGCCCAGGCCATCGGCAGGCAGGCCGGCGTGGACGAGGTGATCGCCGGCGTCAAGCCCGACGGCAAGGAGCTGGCCATCCGGCAGCTGCAGGAAAGCGGCAAAGCCGCCATGGTGGGCGACGGCATCAACGACGCTCCGGCCCTGACCCGCGCGGATATGGGTATCGCCATCGGCGCAGGCACCGACGTGGCCATCGACGCGGCGGACGTGGTACTGATGAAGAGCCGCTTATCCGACGTGCCCGCTGCTATCCGCCTGAGCCGTGCTACCCTGCGGAACATTCACCAGAACCTTTTCTGGGC
The DNA here is from genome assembly GCA_902790495.1 of uncultured Eubacteriales bacterium. Classification (GTDB taxonomy): domain Bacteria; phylum Bacillota; class Clostridia; order Christensenellales; family Aristaeellaceae; genus RUG11272. The sequence goes on along the minus strand of CADASK010000002.1, from coordinate 5,311 downwards.
CTTTATCTATAATGTGATCGGCATTCCCCTGGCGGCGGGCGTGTTTATCCCCATTTTCGGCTGGACGCTGAACCCCATGTTCGGAGCGGCCGCCATGAGCCTATCCAGCTTCTGCGTGGTCAGCAACGCCCTGCGGCTGAACTTCGTCCGTCTGCATGGAAGGCAGGGCGGTCCGACACTTCAGCTCGCTCCTGAAATCAGGACGGTTTCCGCTGCGCCATCTCCCCAGGTGCGGATGGAATTGACCATCGACGGCATGATGTGCGAGCATTGCGAAGCAAGGGTAAAAAAGGCGCTGGAATCCATTCCCGGCGTGATCAGCGCGAAGGCGGATCATCAGGCGGGAAAGGCTTTTGTACAAGCGGAACAGGTGATAGACGAAGCGCTGCTCCGCCAGGCCGTGGAAACGGAGGATTATCAGGTAACCGGTATACTCTCACTTTAAAAGAGAGGCAGAAAAGCGCAGCAGAAAAAATGGCTTTTCTGCTATCGGGAGGAAACTGAGATGAACCGAAGAGAATTGGCGCAATTCTCCATTATTAAATCCATTCCGATCCTGTGCAGCTATCTCTTTGTCAGCATGGCATACGGAATATTGATGGAGGAGGCCGGTTTCCACTGGTATGACTCTTTGCTTGTCAGCCTGACTGTCTATACCGGCGCGTTTCAGTTTGTGTTCACGTCCCTTTTGTCCGCGGGGGCATCCATCATTACGATCGGATTGACAGCCTGTTTCATGAACAGCAGGCAGATCTTTTACAGTTTGTCCTTTGTACAGGATTTCAATCGCATGGGAAGAAGAAAGCCTTATATGATTCATACCATGACAGATGAAACCTACGCGATCAACTGTATGCTGGAACTTCCAGAGAAAGAACGGCATGATGTCATGTTTTACATCGCGGCGCTGGCCCGCTGCTATTGGATGATCGGTGCGATTCTCGGCAGCGTCCTTGGTCAGTTAATGCCCTTTTCCATGGAAGGCATCGACTTTTGCATGACAGCGCTCTTCGTGACCATATCCGTCGATCAGTGGGAAAAGGCGCATCATCATTTTCCGGCCGTCTCAGGGCTGGCCGTGGGTGTTATCTGTCTGATGATCTTTGGTGAAAGCAGTTTCATGCTTCCTGCGCTGATGATTACATCCGCTTTGCTGGTCATCTGGAACCAGAGAAAGAAGGTGGAGGCGTGACTGTCTATTTCATTAGCGCAGTGGCGGTTTCCGCGGCGGTCACCTTCCTTCTCAGAGCGCTGCCGTTTCTTTTCTTTCACGGGGAAAGAAAAATGCCGGAATGGCTCGTGCGGCTCGGCTCAGTTCTCCCCTCAGCCATTATGGCGGTGTTGATTGTCTACTGTCTGCGCGGAGTCAAAGGGAATATTACGCATACCAGTGTTCAGAGTCTGGTTGCCGTGCTGTTCACCGCGGCAAGCTACCGGTGGAAGCATCAGACTCTGCTGAGCATCTTTCTTGGAACCGCCGCTTATATGATTTTGATCAGGGTGATTGCATGATTTATCTGGATTACACCGCCCACACGCCTGTCTGCAAGCAGGCGATTGACGCTTTCCTGGAGGCGGAAGCAAATTGCCTTGGCAACGCCAACGCGCGTCACGCCGCCGGCATCGCCACGAATCAAATGATGGAGGAGGCGCGGGATCAGATTGCCTGCCTTTTCCACGTTCAGCCGGATGAGATCATTTTCACTTCCGGAGCCAGTGAAAGCAATAACACAGCTATTCAGGGAATCGTTTATGCAAGCCGACACTTTCTATGACGCGGTAGGCCCGGCGGCCTTCGCTACCTACATCCGCGCCATCCTGCTGCGCGACACGGGTTCGACGCTATCCCCATTCCACGCTTTCATCTTCCTGCAGGGGCTGGAAACGCTGTCTCTCCGTGTGGAGCGTCATGTCGAAAACGCATTGAAGATCGTGGACTATCTCTCGAAGCATCCGCAGGTGGAGGCTGTGCATCATCCGGCGCTGCCCTCGGAACCCAGTCATACGCTATACAAGAAGTATTTCCCGAACGGCGGCGGCAGCATTTTCACCTTTGAGATCAAAGGCGACAGCGACACTGCCAAGAAGTTCATCGACAACCTGGCCATCTTCTCTCTGCTGGCCAACGTGGCGGATGTAAAATCCCTGGTCATCCATCCCTACACGACAACCCACAGCCAGCTGACGGACGAGGAGCTGCTGGATCAGGGCATACGCCCGAACACCATCAGGCTATCCATCGGCACGGAGAACGTGAAGGATCTGATTGCGGCCCTTGGCGCGGCGTTCGAAGCAATCAAATAATCCGGTGAAAACAGATAACGGAGGGATGCGGATGCGCTCGCATCCCTCTATCTTCGATAAAGGAAGTGAGCAAAATGAGCAATACTGCAGTCACTCTGCGCCGCGGGTCTGTGCGCTGGCTGACAACAACGGCGTTATTCATGGGAATGAATGTCATATTGTCTCTGAGTACATTCAGCATTCCTGTCCCGGGCGGCCACCTGTACTTTTGTGACGCTGTCATCGATACGGCAGCCATTCTATTGGATCCGTTCGCAGCCTTTGTGGTCGGCGGCATCGGTTCTTTCCTGGGCGACTTTTTCTTTTATCCGGCTCCGATGTTTGTATCGCTGGTCACTCATGGATTGCAGGCGGTGATTGTCTCTGTGATATCACATAAGCTTCTGACAAAGAAGCCCGTGGTGTCATCATCTATCGCGGTGACTGTCGGAGCGGTCATCATGGTACTCGGCTACACCTTGGGAAGAGCATATATCTATTCAACCCCTGAGTACGCCATTCTAAAACTGCCTTTTCAGATTCTTCAGGCAGGCTTTGGCGCAATTGTATCCGTCATGCTGATTTATCCGATGCGGATCGGCGCCCTGTTTCAAAGAATTCTTCATGATTGATAAGGAGTGCAGGACATGGCTACATCCCTCCATCACAACAAAAAAGCGATACGCCTGAGCATCGCCATCTTTCTGGGGCTATTGCTTGGCGCGCTTTTCGGTCTTATTATGCCTGACTGGGCGGAACCGGTCACCAGCCTGATCAGCACCATCTATCTCCACGGTCTGACCATGATGATCTATCCTTTGGTGTTCTGTTCCCTGATCGTCGGCATCAAGGGGATCGGCAGCGTATCCGCTACCGGCAAGGTGGGCGGTCAAGCGCTGCTGTACTTCATTGGGACAACGCTCTTTGCTAGCCTGCTGGGCCTGTTTCTTCCCAAGGCGCTGAATATCGGGACAGGCGTAACCATTGAAATGGCTGAATCCGAGGTGCAGGCGGCGGAGTTTACAAGCATTGTGGACACCATCAAAAACCTGATCCCCGCCAATCCATTTGCCTCCTTTGTGAACGGAAATATGCTCCAGGTTCTGGCATTTGCGATTATCGTTGGTATTGCCTGCCTTGTGCTGGGTGAAAAGGCGTCTCCTTTTGTCATGCTATGCGAGGCAGTGGATGAGATTTCCGTGAAAATCATTTCAGCGGTAATGTATACGACGCCGGTCGGCGTGTTCTGCTCACTCGCTGGAACCGTCCATGCGAATGGCCTTCAAACTATTCTTTCATTGGCAGCAGTTCTCGGAATTCTTTATCTAGTTATGGCTCTGTATATTTTTATCGTTTATGGTCTGATCATCGTCAAAGGAATTGGAAAGTTCAGCATGAAGCGCTTCTTCGTCACCGTGCTTCCAGCTGCGCTGAATGCTTTCGGAACAGCGTCATCATCAGCGACCCTACCCATCAGTAAGCGCTGCGCTGATGAGATGGAAGTGCCAAATGAAATCTCCTCGCTGGCACTTCCTCTCGGCGCGACGATCAATATGGACGCGGTTTCCATCGTCATGTCATTTATGATTGTATTTTTTGCTAACGCCACGGGAACGGAATTGCCCTATGGTCTTCTGGCGGTGGTTTTGCTGAGCAACACGCTGCTCAGTATCGGCGCGCCGGGCGTCCCGAACAGTGCGATCGCTTCCTTCGCTGCGCTGGCGGCGATCGCGGGGCTTCCCGCGGGAATTATGGGAATGTATGTAAGCGTCAATATTCTGGTGGACGCAGGGGCAACCTGCTGCAATGTTCTGGGAGATATCGCCTCCGCCGTGGCCATGAAAAGAACATGCAAGCTTCCAGAGAAAGCTAACTGATCAAAAAAAGCAGAAAACAGAAGAAAGCCTGCTGAACTAATCGCTTCAGCAGGCTTTTGTATGCTGTTCGACAGTTTTTCCTACACACCGCAGGGGTAATCCTCAAGATTGGAGGGCTGAGGCTTAGCCTGATCGATCAGTTGCTGTAAAGAAACCGATTCCAGATAATCATGTACCACTTTTTCCAGCCCTTCCCAGGCAGGAAGTGTGATGCAGAAACCACACCTGGCGCATTCGTTGACAGGACGCTCTAGACACGCAACCGCATGCAAAGGTCCTTCGATCAGGCTGACAATCTGCCAAAGCGTGATTTGCTCCGGAGGAAGCAACAAGCGGTAGCCTCCGGTTTTACCTCGCCGGATTCCCAGAATCCCAGCCGATGCGAGCGGGGCCGTAAAAGCTTCCATGTATTTTTTTGAAATCTGCTGACGTGAGGCCACATCTTTCATGGAAACATATCCATTGTCTCCCTGGTTCATGGCAATATCGACAAGCATACGCGCAGCATAACGTCCCTTCGTCGAAATAAGCATTCACTCACCTCCAAGTATCATGTCTATTATAATACTGGATAATCGGCGAGTCAATTGTAGACAAAGGAACAAATACGTCAGCAATCCGGCTCATAAGAACCAGACTGCAGGCCTATCGCGTTATTCAGTTACGATCTCGCTGTACATGTGCACTGGGAAACTGCTTTATCAGATCGAGATCCCGGAGAATCAGGTCAGACTTGGTGGAAATGCTGATGCTGATCCCAGTATCCTTATCTGATTTCCCTCTGTTCATCCAGTATTTCCGCCTCTGTGTTCTCTTCCACAAAAGTAGAGATTTCATCCATCAGGCTGTCCGCCATGGCATTGTGCGGCAATATGGCAGCCACACCGATCGCGATGATCTGATGCGTATCCTGCTCATCGATCTCCGCCGCAGATACATGGAAGCGGTTCTGCAGATGTGTGATGAGGCTCTTGACGATCATTCTCTTTTCCTTCAAGTTGTGTACCCAGGGGGCATGCAGCCGGAATGACATTACTGCTATGATCATATTGCCTCCTGTTACTATATATTTGCCCCATGTTCATGGCAACCAGCCATGGGCGAGGGACATCTCATTGCCTAAGTTGTACAATGGACAGGCAATGGTCTGG
>CADASK010000001.1 GCA_902790495.1 uncultured Eubacteriales bacterium | reverse complement strand
CCTTCTTGTTGGTGTAGCAACTACAATTAGAAGTCTTCTGTGCTCTTTTTGCAACCCTTTTTTCGGCCCTTTCCCTAAAAAAACGTGAAGAACCAAAAACGAGCAGCACAGCCAGCGGCGAGAATCTTCTTTCTATCTGGTGCGTGATGTGGTATAATCCCAATGAAGGCGGGAGGTGCAGGGCTTTGAGCGGAACCTGGGAGATGCGCGTGATCGCCCGCGCGCACAACGACTACACCGGCAAGTTCGGCATACCGCGGCAGAGCGGCCTGGTCAGCGAGGTGCTGACGCGCATCGTCTTTGAGCCGGAGTACCGGGTGCCGGAGGCCCTGCGCGGCATCGAGGGCTTCAGCCATCTCTGGCTCATCTGGGTGTTCGATCAGGCGGAGCGCGAGGGCTGGTCGCCGACGATCCGTCCGCCGCGGCTCGGCGGCAACACGCGGGTCGGGGTCTTTGCGAGCCGTTCGCCCTACCGGCCCAATCCCATCGGCCTGAGCAGCGTTCGCCTGCTGGGCGTGGAGCGCACGGCGGACGCGGGTCTGACGCTGGTGGTCTCCGGCGCGGATCTGGCTGATGGCACGCCGATCCTCGACGTCAAGCCCTACCTGCCCTACGCGGACGCCCACGCCGGGGAGGCCGGCTTCACGGAGGCGCTGGGGGATCAGCGGCTGGAGGTCAGCGTTCCAGAAGAACTATTGGAGCAGATTCCCGAGACGTCGCGGAAGGGACTGCTGGAGGTGCTGTCCCGGGATCCGCGGCCTGGCTATCAGCGCACGGCGGGACGGGCATACGGTCTGTCCTTCGCGGGGATGAACATCCGCTTCACGGTGGACGCGGACAGGCTGACCGTCACCGACGTGCAGCCGGAGGGGCAGCATCCCGGGAACCCCAGAGCATAAAGAAAGAGAGGCTTATCAGATGGAACAGTTGCGCGAGAAGCAGTTGGCGTGGTTCAAGCAGCTCCACGAGCACCCCGAGCTTTCCTATGAGGAGTTTGAGACGACGAAGCTGGTGAAGGAGATTCTGACCGGCGCGGGCATTCAGCTGATCGACACAGGGATGGCGACGGGCACGGTGGCCTCCATCGGCCACGGCAGCGGCCATGTGGTCGGCCTGAGGTGCGATATGGACGCCCTGCCCATCCAGGAGGATACGGATCTGCCCTACGCCTCGAAAGAGCCGGGCAAGATGCACGCCTGCGGCCATGACTTCCACACCTCGACGATGCTGGGCACCGCCCTGCTGCTCAAGGAGATGGAGGATCAGCTGCCCGGCCGCGCCCTGGTGGTGTTCCAGCCGGCGGAGGAGTCGGGCAATACCAGCGGCGCCACCATCCTGGCCCAGTCCGGGGCGGTGGACGAGGCCGAGCTCTTCCTGGCCCTGCACTCCTATCCACATTTTGAGGCGGGCACCCTTGGCATCAAGGAGGGGCCGGTGATGGCCTCGGTCGACACCTTCAGCGTGAAGCTGACCGGCGTCGGCTCCCACGCGGCGACGCCCCACAAAGGCATCGACCCGATTCCCGGCATGGCGGCGCTGATCCTGAACCTGCAGACCATCGTCAGCCGCTGCCTGAGCCCCTTCGAGACCGGCCTGGTCACCGTCGCCCACGCCGAGGCGGGCAACACCTGGAACGTGATCCCCTGTGACGCGCTGCTGCAGGGCACCGTCCGGGCTATGGATCAGCGCGTGCGGGAGAAGATCAAGGCGGCCATCTGGCGCATGGTGGAGCACACGGCCGCCACCTACGGCCTGCAGTGGGAGATCGAATGGGGCGAGGGCCCCGGGCCTGTGGTCAACGATGAGCGCCTCTGCGCGGTGGCCCGGGAGGTTGCCACGGGTCTCGGCTTTGTGGTCGACCGTCAGGAGGACACGATGGGCGGCGAGGATTTCAGCGAATACCTGCGGATTCCCCGCGAGCGCCCCGGCCTCTTCGTGCGCGTCGGCACAGGCGGCGGCTGGGCGAACCATCACCCGAAGTTCATCGCCGACCCCGAGGCCTTGTATCCGGCGTCCGTGTTCTTCCGCGACCTGGCCATCCGCTGCATGGAGCGCGGCACAGAGGGCTGAATGAGTGACAAATCGGACTGAATTCGGCTAAAACAGACCAAAGTCTTTATTGACAGGAGGGATCGGGATGCGGCGCACCGCAAGACTGCTGCTGTCCCTGTGCGTCATCTGCGCCCTGTGCCTTGGCGCGCTTGCGGAGGGCGCGGTGGAAACGCCCGCCTACACCGTGAAGCTGAAGGAAAAGGGCACCGTCTACGAGTCGGACAGCCTGAAGTACACCATCGACGTGTACCTCGTCAACGGCACCAAGTGCTACCTGAGCCGCGTGTGGATGCAGGACCCAGGCAAGCAGATCCGCAAGTCGACAGCTCAGTGGCGCAAGGCTCTGGGCAAGGCGGAGGATCTGGCGAAGAAGATCAAGGGCGCGGCGCTGGTGGTCAACGGCAGCGGCTACGTGACCAAGGTCTACCCGGAAATCCCGGAGAACTACCCGGGCGTGAGCGAGGATTACTTTTACACCCCGCTGGGGAGCCTCACCATCACCGACGGCGAGATCTTCCGCAACCTGGAGGGCGTGCCCTACTACGGTCTGACCCTGGAGGCCGACGGGCTGCACATGTACGTGGGCGAGGACAACGAGACCGTGCTCAGCCACAATCCGACCCAGACCTGGTCCTTCTACGAGGGCTGTCCGCTCATCCTGGACGGAAAGAGCATCCTCAACGAGAACTGGGATTTCGCACAGCGGCGGGCCATCCGCACGATCATCGCGAAGCTGGACGACCACACCTACCTGCTGCTGACCGCGACCAGCTCCCACGGCTTCAGCCTGATCGAGGCGGTGGATTACCTGATCGGCGAGTATGCCCCCGAGTGGGCCTACAACCTGGATGGCGGCCCCTCCAGCGCGCTGCTGCGCCGGAAGCAGGGCAAAAAAACGCTCAAGCTGATCTACGGCGCCGGGCAGAAGATCGTGGACATGATGGGCTTCGTGGAGCTGGAATAACGCAAAAAACCGACAGGAACAGACGCTGCGCCGCGCAGAAAAAGAACGGCGCGGCGTTTTTTGTGTTTCGGGCACGAATTTATCCGGCAAAATATGAGATTTTGACATGGGATTGGTTGAAAAAGATACCGTTTTGTGCTATAATTGATTTATATAATGTCATTGCTATACGACTTCTGAAGGAGGACGCCAAGGTGCTCACGCTTGAAAAACTGACAGCCTATGGCGCGGACGTACAGACGGGCCTGAGCCGCTGCATGAACCGTGAAGACTTCTATCTTCGGCTGGTGAATATGGAACTGGGGGACGCAAACTTCGACAAGCTGGACCGGGCGGTGAAGGCCGGCGAGGCCAGGGAAGCCTTCGAGGCCGCCCACGCGCTCAAGGGCGTGCTGGGCAACCTGTCGCTGACGCCCCTGTTCACGCCTGTGGCGGAGCTGACGGAGAAGCTGCGCGGCGCGCAAGACACTTCCGGCGCAGGTGAGCTCCCGGAGCGCATTGCCGAACAGCTGGCGAAGCTGAAGGCGCTGGCGGAGTGACTGGGGAGCCGCGGCCGAGGAGTGCTGCGGGTCCTGATGCCGAGAAAGCGGGGTGCTCCATGAAGAGATGGACGAGACTGATACTGCTCCTGGCGCTGCTCACGGCGCTGGGCTTATTGGCCATAGGCACAGCCTCAGCGAACAGCTCGGCGGTGTGGCCGACGCCCGGCAAGAACATCAAGAAAAACGGCAAGCTTGAGATCGACATGTCTCACACGTCCGACGGGTATTTCATGGCGGGCGTGAGCAAGAAGAACAAGAAGCGGCTGAAGCTGCGCGTGGTCAAGGGCGGTCAGACGCTGACCTATGACCTGGTGGGCGATACCTCCTTCGAGGTGTTCCCGTTGCAGCTGGGCAGCGGCAAATACGAAGTGTCGCTGTATGAGAATGTCTCCGGCAAGAAGTACGCCCAGGAGGGCAAGATCACCCTCAACGTGAGGCTGGATCGGGAGGACGCGGCCTTCCTGGTGCCAAGCCAGTACCTGCCTTACTCCAAGTCGTCTGCGGCCGTGAAGGACGCGGACAAGGAGATGGCCGGGATGAGCGAGAAGGAAGCCTACGAATGGGTCTGCGATTTCATGAAGACCCGCTTCCTCTACGACTTTATCAAGGCGACCAAGGTCAAGGCGGGCGAGCTGCCCGATATCGACGGCTGCTACAAGACCAAGATGGGCGTCTGTCAGGATCTCTCGGCAATCATGGTCTGTATGCTGCGCACCCAGGGCATACCGGCCAAGCTGATGATCGGCTACGCGGACAAGCAGTATCACGCCTGGGTGGAGGCCGAGGTCCGGGGCGAGGAATGCTTCTTCGACCCGACGGCGGCGCTGAGCGCCATATCGAAGGTCAAGGTCTATACGGTCGAACGCTATTATTGACAGCGCTTTCCGGTTTTTCTCCCGCCGCGGCGAGGAGAAGAACAGAAGACGCAGGAAGAACCCGGACGGAGGGACAAGACAAATGGAGAAGAAGAGCACGCAGAAAATCTCCTCGGCGGAGCTGAGCACCTTCTGTGGACAGGTCGCGCTGATCCTGGAGGCAGGCCTCCCGCTCTATGACGGTATGGAAACCCTGGCCGGCACCCAGAGCAGCGGCGAGAACCGGGAGCTGTACGCCACGGTCAGCAAGGGCGTGACGGAGACCGGTTCGCTGTACGAGGCCCTCAAGGACGACGGCCACTGGCCGGAGTACCTGGTGGAGATGATCCGCATCGGCGAGCAGTCCGGCCAGCTGGAAAAGGTCATGCGCGGCCTCGAGGTCTACTATGCCCGCGAGGAGCGCATCCGCACCTCCATCGTCAGCGCGGTGACCTACCCGCTGGTGCTGGGCGTGATGCTCGCGGCGATCGTGCTGATCCTGCTGTGGCGGGTGCTGCCGGTGTTCAACCGGGTGCTGGACAGCATGGGCGGCGGCTTAAGCGAAAGCGGCAGCCGGCTGATGTCCATCGGCTCCACGGTGGGCTGGATCGTGCTGGCCCTGGTGATCCTGCTGGTGGCGGCCGTGGTGGTGACGCTGGTTCTGCTGCGCACCAAGAAGCGCGACGCCGTGCTGGAGCTGCTGCAGAAGATCTTCCCGCCCTACGGCGATCTCACGCGGCGGCTGTCCGCCTCCCGGGTGGCCAGCGTGCTGTCGATGATGCTCTCCAGCGGCTTCCCCATGGATGACGCCCTGGAGATGACCTCTCACGTGCTGACCGACGAGAAGGCCCAGAAGAAGATCCTCCAGATCCGCGAGAACATGGAGAGCGGCGTGGGCTTCGCCGACGCCATGGCCAAGGCTGACCTCTTCGACGAGCTGCACGAGCGGATGATCAGCATGGGCTCGGCCACCGGCAAGGAGGACGAGGTGCTGGGCAAGCTGGCGGAGCTCTACGAGGAGCAGGCGGAGGAGAAGATCGACCGGATCATCTCCATCATCGAGCCGACCCTGGTGGCCCTGCTGTCCATCGTGATCGGCGCGGTGCTGCTCGCGGTGATGCTGCCCATGGCGGGCATCCTCTCCAGCCTGTGACGCGCAAGCGCGGAAAGGAGGTGCGCCTGTGAACAAATGGGATATCGTGAAGCTCGTGCTCTCCGCGCTGGTGCTGGCGCTGGCGGTCGTGCTGGTCGGACGGATTGACACGGCGCACGATCACGCGGAGACGAGGATTGTCCGGGACGCGGTGAAGAGCGCCGCCATGACCTGCTACGCGGTCGAGGGCGCTTACCCGGACAGCCTGGATTACCTGAAGGAAAACTATCATCTGGCCTACGACGAGGAGCGCTACTTTATCACCTATGAAGCGTTTGCCTCCAACCGGATCCCGGATATCTGGGTCACAGAGAAGGGGGCGACAGGGCGTTGAACGGGAAGAAAGCCATATCCCACAGCATATCGGGACTCTTCGTGTTTATCCTGCTCGGCGTGTTCGCCCTGCTCTCCACGGTGATGGTGATGATGGGCGCGAAGATCTACCGCGGCACGGTGGACAGCCTGTCCGCCCACAACAACGCGCGGGTCGCCCCGGCCTATGTGCGCAGCATGGTGCGCGCCCAGGACGAGCGCGGCACGGTGAGCGCGGAGGAGGTCGGCGGCATACCGGCCATCACGATGACGGCCGAGTACGACGGGGACCGCTACACCACGCGCATCTACGCCTACGACGGCCAGCTGCGCGAGTGGTTCTCCGACGCGGAGATGGAGTTTCTGCCGGAGGACGGCGAGGCGGTCTGCGACTGCGACGAGATGACCTGTGAGATCGAGGGCGGCGTACTGCGCGTGCGCCTGCGCGAGGACGACAGCTGGACGGAAGCGGACATCGCGCTGCGCTCTGTCGGATGAGGTGAAGCCATGAGAAGCGAAAAACGCAGCAACGCGCTGCTGGTCGAGCTGCTGATCGTCATCATCTTTTTCATGCTGGCGGCTACGATTGTGGTGCAGGTGTTCCTGGCGGCCCATCAGCAGGGCCGGCGGGCGGACACCGTGACCGGCGCGCTCAACGAGGCGCAGAGCATCGCCGACCTGCTCTATGCGGGGGACGATCCGGCGGAAACGCTGCTCACCGGGGCAGGCTTTGTGCCCGGCGAGACGGAGGGCAGCTGGCTGCTGACGCGGGACGAGTACGAGCTGCAGGTGACCCTGCGCGACGAGGCGCAGGCCGGCGGCACCCTGCACGTGGGCGAGGTGAGCGCCTCCTCGGAGGGAAAGCTCCTGTTCACCCTGCCCTGCACGCGCTATGAGGAGGGACAGCTGTGAGGAAAAAGAGCAGAATCAGCTTTGGCCCCGGCGCGGCGTCCCTGGTGCTGATCGCCGTGATGCTCAGCATGAGCGTGCTGGGCATTCTCTCCCTGATGAACGGGCGCACCGACGCGCGGTTTGCCGAGCGCAGCGCGGAGGTGATCCAGGCGGGCTACCAGCTCAACAGCCAGGCGGAAGAGCGGCTCGCGGAGATCGACGCGGCCCTGGCAAAGGCGGCCGAGACCGCGCAGACGGACGAGGCCTATCTCGAGGCGGTGGCCTCGCAGCTCCCCGAGGCTGTCAGCCTGGACGGCCGGGAGATCAGCTGGACGGAGACCGACGGTGTGCGCAGCCTGGATTGCGCCGTGGAGGTGCAGCAGCTGGGCAGCGGCAAACGCATGGTCTGGGTCCGGCACAACCTGACAGCCGATATCGGAGAGGAATGGTGACATGATCGAATTGCTACGGAAGGCCGTCGAGATGGGCGGCTCGGATATCTATATCATCCCGGGCTCCTGGGTCACGGTGAAGGTGGGCAACCAGCTGCTGCCCCTGACGGAGAACCGTGTGATGCCGGAGGACACGGAGAAGCTGGTGCGCGGCATGTATGAGCTGGCGCACCGCAGCTTCGACCTGATCAACGCGGACGGCGACGACGATTTCTCCTTCGCCATCGTGAACGTGAGCCGCTTCCGCTGCAACGCCTACAAGCAGCGCGGCACCATCGCCGCCATCTGCCGCATCGTCAATTTTGAGCTGCCGGAGCCCTCGCAGATGAACATCCCGCAGCTGGTGATGAATTTAGCGGATCAGCGCAGCGGCATGATTCTGGTCACCGGCCCGGCCGGCAGCGGCAAGAGCACGACCCTGGCCTGCATGGTCGACCGCATCAACGAGACCCGCGAGGCTCACATCGTGACCATCGAGGATCCCATCGAGTACCTCCACCGGCACAAGAAATCCCTGGTGAGCCAGCGCGAGGTGCCCAACGACGCCTCCACCTTCTCCCGGGCCCTGCGCGCAGCCCTGCGCCAGGCGCCGGATGTGGTGATGCTGGGCGAGATGCGCGACCTGGACACGATTCGCACAGCCATCACCGCGGCGGAGACCGGCCACCTGCTGCTCTCCTCGCTGCACACCATCGGCGCGGCCAAGACCGTGGACCGCATCATCGACACCTTCCCGGCCGAGCAGCAGACCCAGATCCGGGTGCAGCTCTCCATGGTGCTGCGGGCCGTGGTCAGCCAGCGGCTGGTGCCCACCGTGGATGGCAAGCGCATCGCCGTGTTCGAGGTGATGACGGTGAACCCGGCCATCCAGAATATGATCCGCGACGGCCGCACCCACCAGATCGACAACGTGATTTACGGCGGCACGGACAAGAACATGATGTCCATGGATATGGAGCTGGCACGGCTGGTGCGCGAGAAGCGCATCACCCGCGAAAACGCACTGCTCCACGCGTCGAATCCGGAGACGCTGGCAAAGCGCATTTAAGAACAGCCAGCCCGAGGCCACAGAAAGTGAGGCGGCGCCCATGCCGGATATCCACAGCAAATTCCACTCGGTGAACGGAAAACGGTTGGTGCTCGTCGTCGATGACGAGTTCATCAACCGTGAGATCGTGAAGGTGAACCTCGAGGACAAGTATGAGGTCATCACAGCCGGGAACGGCATGGAAGCGCTCGAGCTGATGCGGACCTACAAGGAGACCCTGTCCCTGGTGCTGCTGGATCTGATGATGCCCGTGATGAGCGGCCAGGAGCTGCTCCGGCACATCCACGGCGACGAGGAGCTGGAGCGGATTCCGGTCATCGTGCTGACCTCCGACCAGGCCTCCGAGGTCGAGTGCCTGAAGCTGGGCGCGATGGACTTCATTCCCAAGCCCATTCCCGACCCGCCGCACGTGATGCTGGCGCGCATCGAACGCATCATCCAGCTGGGCGAGGACACCAACACCATCCGCCAGACCGAGCGCGACCCGCTGACGGGTCTGTACAACCGCGAATACTTCTTCCACTACGCCGAGCAGTACGACCATTTCCACCAGAACACGGAGATGGACGCCATCGTGCTGGACATCAACCACTTCCACATGATCAACGAGCGCTACGGCAAGGCCTACGGCGACGTGGTGCTGCGGCGTGTGGGCGAGCGGGTGCGAGAGATGGTGCGCGGCGCGGGCGGCATCGTCTGCAGGCGCACGGGGGACACCTTCCTGGTGTACTGTCCCCACCGCGCCGGGTACAAGGACATCCTGGAAAACGCTTCCGTGGGCCTGGACAGCGACGGGCTGACCAACAACCGTGTGCGCGTGCGCATGGGCGTGTACCCCTGCGTGGACAAGAGCATCGACATGGAGCGGCGCTTCGGCCGGGCCAAGAGTGCGTCGGACACGGTGCGGGGGAGCTTTACCAAATCCATCGCCTTCTACAGCGACGAGCTGCACCAGAAGGAGCTCTACCGCGAACGGCTGGTGGAGGATTTCCAGAAGGCCATCGCCGAGGAACAGTTTATCGTCTATTACCAGCCCAAATTCGACGTGCGGCCCGAGCATCCGGTGCTGGCCAGCGCCGAGGCCCTGGTGCGCTGGAAGCACCCGGAGCTGGGCATGATCAGCCCGGGCGTCTTTATCCCCCTGTTCGAGGAGAACGGCCTGATCCGCGAGCTGGACAGCTACGTCTGGAACAAGGCCGCCGCCCAGGTGCGGGACTGGAAGGAGCGGCTTGGCCTCTCGGTGCCCGTGTCGGTCAACGTCTCCCGCATCGATATGTACGATCCGGGGCTGGTGGACAAATTCCGCCGCATCCTGGAGACCTGCGGGCTCTCCACGGAGGAGTACCGGCTGGAGATCACCGAGTCGGCCTACACGGAGGATTCCACCCAGATTATCGCCACTGTCAACCAGCTGCGGGGGCTCGGCTTCCGCATCGAGATGGACGACTTTGGCACCGGCTACTCTTCGCTGAACATGCTCTCCAGCCTGCCCATCGACGCGCTGAAGCTGGATATGCGCTTCATCGCCGAGGCCTTCCGCAACGGTAGGGACACGCGGATGATCGAGGTCATCATCGACATCGCGGACTATCTCTCCGTGCCGGTCATCGCCGAGGGCGTGGAGACCGAGGAGCAGCTGCAGACGCTGAAGGCCCTGGGCTGCGACTACGTGCAGGGCTACTACTTCTCCAAGCCGCTGCCGGCGGAGGATTACGAAACCTTCCTCCTGGCCAAGCGGGAGGAGGAGAAGGAAAACGGGGAGCGTCACCCGGCGGAGGACGTCTTCAGGGACTTTGAGGGCGAGCTGCCCTCCGTCCAGGCCGTGCTGACGGCCCTGACCTCCAGCTGCGATGAATTGTATTATGTAGATATGAAGTCCGGGTGGTATGCCCGCCTGACGGTGAAGAGCGGCGATGAGCAGCCGTGCTTTGCGTGCGGCGGCGCGGACTTCTTTGCCGACGTGAACCGCATGGCCGAGACCGCCGTGTGCCAGGAGGACAAAAGCCGTGTGAGCCAGGCTCTGTGCAGGGAGAATCTGCTCCGGCAGCTGGCAGGGGAGCGGCGCTTCCTGATGAGCTACCGCCTGCAGCGGCAGGACGGGGCTGAGCCGGCCTACGATTTCCTGCAGGCGGTCAACGCACCGGCCCATGACAGGCGCCACGCCGTCATCGGCATCAGTCACGTCGGCAGCGGCGCGGAGCTGGCGGACGCCTCCAGCCGCGAGAGCACGGCCCTTGCGCGCATCGCCCAGGCACTCTCCCGGGACTATGCCATCGTCTACGATGTGGACACCCACACGGACGAATTCCGCGAGTACCGCGCGCAGGGCCGGGACGGCTGCCTGACACTGGTGCGCACGGGCGCCGATTTCTTCGAGGACTGCAAGCACACGATCGTGGACACGGTGCTGCAGGAGGATCGCTCCGGCGCGCTGAAGGCCTTCGCCCGTGAGCACCTGCTGGACAGTGTGCGGGACGGCCAGACCTTCTCGCTCTCCTGCCGCATGCTGATGGACGGCAGCCGCTGCCACGCCAACGTGAAGGCGCTGTACCTGCCGGAGGACGAGCGGCACATCGTGATCGGCGTGAGCAACATCGACGCCCAGATCCAGCGGGAGCGGGAGCTGAGCATCGCCCGCGACCACGCCAACCGTGACGCGCTGACCGGCGTCAAGAGCAAGCACTTCTACGCGGAGACCGAGGCGGAGGTGAACCGCCGGATCGCCAGGGGCTCGGCGAAGCCCTTCAGCATCGTCGTGTGCGATGTGAACGATCTGAGACGCATCAACGACACCCTGGGCCACACCGAGGGGGACGAACAGATCCGCTGGGCCGCCATGGTGATCTGCAACGTGTTCGACCACAGTCCTGTGTTCCGCTACGGCGGGGACGAGTTCGTGGCCCTGCTGCGAGATCGGGATTACGAAGTCCGCGCAGAGCTGCTGGAAAAGCTCAGGGATTTCAACCGGCAGAGCCTCGAGAACGGCGGTGTGGTGGTCGCCTGCGGGATGTCGGATTTCAGCTCAGAGCAGGACAGCTCCGTGATGGATGTCTTCGCGCGGGCGGACGCCGCCATGTACGACGACAAGCTGACCCTCAAGCGGGAGGCTGAGGCGAAGCGGAAGGAAACAGTCTGACATTAGCGTATTGAGGAAGGGAGGTGAACACATGGAAGCCATTCTCTACGCAGAGGTTTATCTGATCTGCATCGTTGGCCTGGCGATCCAGTTCGTCTGGCCGGGCAGCAACGACACCCGGTCCACCATGGAGCTGCGCATGCGGCAGATGCTCGGCTGCTTTCTTGTGAATTTCACCTTCAATCTGCTGTTTACCCTCTGCAACGGCATACTTCCCCTGACGACGCTGAGCGTACCCCTGTCCTATCTGTTCAAGACGCTGTATTTCGTCTCGCTGGCCATCGGCGTGTGCGGCTGGTACGACTATGCCCTGGCGGTGGAGCAGAGCAAGGACAGGGCCGTGACGGGGCTGCGGGGCAATCTGCCGATGTACCTGATGGCGGCGGCCGGCATCGTGATCCCGGTGGTCAACCTGTTCACGGGCTGGCTGTTCACCATCGGCGAGGACGGAACCTACACGCGGCATTTCCTCTTTACCGTGTACATGCTGCTGATGACCGGCTTCACCTGGATGGGCAGCATCAAGGTCATCCGCCGGATGCGCAAGGAGGCGGACCCGTCCGAGCGCGCGCACATGACCGCGGTCGCCTGCTTTCCGCTGTGCCTGCTGATGGCTCTTATCCTTTCGTGCTTCGGAGAGGAGATCCCGGTCATCGTGGTCGCCCTCACGGTGGAGCTGCTGTGCATCTGCCTCGGGTCGACCAAACGCGAGATTTCCATGGACAGCCTGACCCAGATCAACAACCGCAACAACCTGATCGGTTTCATGAATTATAAGCTGCGGAACCACAGCGGCGATCTCTACCTGATCATGCTCGACGTGGACGACTTTAAGGCGATCAACGATACCTACGGCCATCTCGAAGGCGACAAGGCGCTGGTGGAGACCGCCGGCGTACTCAAGCGCAGCTGCGGCGAGATGCCGGGAAGACCCTATATCGCCCGCTACGGCGGGGATGAGTTCATCATCGTGATGGAGGGCAGCGCCGAGGATGTTCAGCGCCTGTGCGCGACCATCGACGCCAAACTGGAGGAGTCCAACAGGAAGGAACAGGACAGAAGATGGAAGCTGCGCCTCAGCTACGGCTTTGCCTGCTGGCAGGAGGGCATGGACAACAAGGCGTTTGTCAATGCGGCCGATGAAAACCTCTACAGAAACAAGAAAGCCCGGAAGAGGGAAAGGGGAAGAACGGTCGGCAGATAAGCGGCACGGCATGGCAGTGACATGATTTCGTCATACCTTTTTCATATTTTTGTTGCGTAAAGGTTGACGAATGGCACGCATGCTGGTAAAATATGAAGGGAAGCTAGGCGCAGAACCTAACGCCGGCTTCGGCGGTCTCATCGGACTGCCGTGATGCATGAAACACAACACCACGAGGTGATCGTAAATGAGGACGAAACTGTGCCGTCTCCTGGTTCTTCTGCTGGGTCTGTGCCTGGTCTGCGGCTGCGCGCTGGCGGTGACCGGCGACATCAACAACGATGATGTCGCCGACGCGATGGACGCGGAGCTGCTGCGCATGTACCTGGTAGGCGACCTGGAGGAGATCGGGGAAGCGGACTTCAACTTCGACGGCAAGGTCAACCTGAAGGACCTGGTGCTGCTGGAGAAGGCCATCTACGACGAGATTCCCCTGGCGGAATCGCCCAGCGAGGACGGCCGCATCAGCCGCACCGACGTCGTCTACGGCACGACGCCCAAGAAGCGCGACCTGGTCTGCACGATCATCGAGCCGGAGCGGTATGACCGCACGGTGCTTTGCGTCTTCGCGATGCACGGCTTTGAGGGCGCGTGGGACCGCGACGGCCAGCTGCTGGTCTACATGGCCAACCGCGTCATCGAGCATTTTGAGACCGCGAACACCATGGGCGGCACCCGTCTGATGGTGGTCGCCGCCGCCAACCCGGACGGCGTGTGGGAGGGCAACTCCGCCGAGGCCTTCGGGCGCGGCAACATCCGCGGCATCGACATGGACGCCGACTTCGGCGAGGCCCACGTGAACAGCCGCACCCGCGGCCACTACAGCCGCTCGGCCTATTCCGCGCCGGAGAGCGCCGCACTGCGCGACCTGGTGCTGAAGTACAAGCCGGACGTGGTGCTGGACTTCCACGGCTGGAGCGACGAGACCTCCGGCGACGCGTGGCTGGCGGATGTCTTCGCCCAGGAGATGAGCAAGGTCCACGTGGCGAACTTCGACACCAAGACCATGGCCGGCAGCTTCACCCTGTGGACTCACGCCCAGGGCTGCGATACCCTGAAGGTGCACCTGAAGACCACCGAGGCCGAGAGCGATACCTTCATCACCGCGATGGAGCGCATCGTCTACCACGACTATGATGACGACGGCGTCGGCGAGTACGAGTACGAGCCCGCCCTGGCCGGCCTGCCGGAGTATTCGGCCTACGCCGATCACTACAGGCGGCTGAACATGTACAGCGAGGCGAACGGCCGCAGGATCGGCTACATCAACGCGCTGGAGGATCTGTGCACCATCGAGGCCGTCTACACCAACGGCTGGATGCGCATCCGCTACCCGATCAAGGAAGGCTGGAAGATAGGCTACTGTGTGACCGAAAACTTCTTCGTGCCGGACACGGTCATCTATCCGATTCAGATGACGCTGAAGAACAGCGTCCGCATCTTTACAAAGAACAAATTCCTGACCCCGGAGTACAAGTCCCGTCAGGCTATCGAGCGGGATGCGAACGGCAAGTACATCATCGATCCGAGCACAAAGAGATATCTGCGCATGGTTGATGAAAACGAGGAGCCTGTCAAGGTTTCTGGCAAATCCATGGGCGGCCTCGCCAAGGGCAGGACGGTGACCGTGGTGGCCGAAGCGGACACCGCCTATCAGGTGATCTATCCCTGGAAGGACGAAGGCTACCGCATGGGCTGGATCGAAAACGATCAGGATCTGCCTGAGATCCCGCGCGGCGCTGAGCGCCGGGCCGAAACCACGATCGACGACGAGGAGGAGGGCTTCGAGGAGCTCGTGCCGGAGATGGAGGCGCAGGCGCTGACCGGTGCGCTCAGTGTCGAGGGCCTGCGGATCAACGTGGGCGAGGAGTTCGACCTGCCGATCTATCTGGACACGGACAAGATTTCCTCCCTGCTGCTGACCGTTGAGTTCTCGCCGGATGTCTTCGACCTGCTGAGCGTCTTTGACGGCGGGCAGCTGGAGGGCTTCACCGGCAGCATGGATCTGGAGAGCGGCGCGTACCACTGCCTGTGGAACAACCGCGGCGACAAGGCGGTGCACGGCCTGCTGGTCAACCTGCACTTCTACACCAAGCCCATCGGCAAGGACTCTCAGGTGCGCATGTCCTACAAGCTGCGCAACGGCGACGCCCTGACCTATGAGCTGGATGTGGTGGACGTGAAGTAAGGCAAAACGAACATGAAAAAGCTCCTTCTCGAAGGGAGCTTTTTCATAGCCTGAACGAAGTATTCTCAGCCCCGGGAACAAGAACAGCCTTTCAACCGTATAGATGGATGGAAGCCAAAGCGGCTTCCGGAAAAGGAGGAACCACCATGCATACCATGAGAAAAATCGCTTCGCTTCTGCTCTGCCTGACACTGGCGCTGTGCGCCGCTGCGGCCTGCGCTGAGACGGAAACGGATATCTTTGCGGCCCTGGAGGGTTATGAGTGGAGCTTCAGCAGCGGTGTGGGCGGATGGTCCACCGACCTGCGGATCCTGCCGGACGGGAGCTTCAGCGGTGAATATCACGACAGCGAGATGGGCGACAGCGCGGAGGCCTATCCGGATGGGACGGTCTACAGCTGCTCCTTCACCGGCACCATGAAGCTGGTGGAGCAGGCCGATGAGAACAGCTGGGTCATCCGGGTGGAGAACCTGCAGCGGGACGAGGGCCAGGAGCCCGAAGCCATCGAGGGCGGCATCCGCTACATCCTGGCGGACACCTACGGCCTGAGCGAGGGCGACGAGATGCGCCTGTGGAAGCCCGGCACGCCCCTGAGCGCGATCCCGGAAGGCCTGCGCTTCTGGACCCACGCGGAGGAGATCGAGTCCCCGGCGGAAGCGCTGACCGATTGGTTCCTGAGCAGCGAGAAGAATGAGAGCGGCTTCGTGGGCTTCAAGGCTGAGACCGTGGGCATGGCCAATCCCTGGTTGGACATGACGGCCGAGGAGCTGCAGGCGGCATCCGGTGTCGCCTTCGGGGCCTGGGAAGGCGCGGAGAACATCTGCTGGCGCTATCTGCCCAGTGAGAATCTGGCGGAGATGCAATTTACCTGGGAAAGCAGCGATTTCTGCGCGCGCGTCCAGCCTGCCGAGCTGGCTCCGGGCGAGATGATGAACATCTCCGGCATCTACTATGCCTGGGAGGATGAGGAGCCCGTGCGCGTCAATGGCTGCGACGGCACCATCGCCACGGCCAAGACCGGCAGCGTGGACTGGGTGGAGCTGTGCCAGTGGTACGACGCGGCGGCGGGCCGGATGTGCTCGCTCTCCGTGGCTTCGACCGATATCGACGGCCTGAACCTGGTCGCCATCGCCGAGGAGATCTTCTGATGACCGCGTGAGACGACGCCTGTCATCGAAAGGCACCCTTGCTGCACAAGACATCCGAACCCAAGGAGGCTCGCCATATGAACCGAAGGATACGAGCTCTGTCCGCCCTCCTGCTTGCGTTTTGTCTGCTGATCTCATCCGCCTTCGCGGAGGGCGGGCTGGGGATTCCGCTGCCGAAAAGGGATGCGCCCGTCCCGCAAACGGCTGAAGCCGCTGAAGCGGGCGAGGCCGCTTACACACTGGATCGCGTGGTGGTGCTGAGCCGGCACAATATCCGCTCGCCCCTGTCCGGCAGCGGTTCCGTGCTGGGGGATATTACCCCGCACACCTGGTTTGCGTGGACCAGCCAGCCCAGCGAGCTGTCCCTGCGCGGGGCGATCCTGGAAACGGAGCTGGGCCAGTACTTCCGGCTCTGGCTGGAGAGCGAGGGCTTCTTCCCGGAGAACTACCAGCCGGAGACCAGCGCTGTGCGCTTCTACGCCAACGCCAAGCAACGCACCATCGCCACGGCCAGGTACTTCTCCGCGGGTCTCCTGCCGGTGGCCCAGCAGCCAATCGAGGTCCATGCGCCCTACGACACGATGGATCCGGTCTTCTCGCCGGAGATCCGCTTTGTGACGGAGGACTTCGTCCGCGACGCGCTGGCGCAGATCGCCGAGAAGGGCGGCGAGGAAGGCTTGGACGGCATCCTCGCGAGTCAGCGGGACGCCATCACCCTGCTGATGGATGTGCTCGACCTGGAGGAGAGTTCGGCCTATCAGGCGGGTACCTGCACGGATCTGCGTACAGGGGAGACCACGGTCCGTCTGGAGGTGGGCAAGGAGCCGGGGCTGGTGAGTCCCCTCCGGACCGCCACACAGGCGGCGGACGCGCTGACGCTACAGTATTACGAGGAGCCGGATGCAGCCAAGGCAGCCTTCGGGCACGACCTCACGGACGAGGACTGGCGGCTGGTGCACGGCATCGTGGACACCTACAGCGATGTGCTCTTCGGTATGCCGATGATCTCCGTGCAGGTGGCGAACCCGCTCCTGCGGGAGCTGCGGGCCGAGCTGACCGCCGAGGGCCGAAGGTTCACCTTCCTCTGCGGCCATGACTCCAATCTGACGAGCGTGCTCACGGCCCTGGGCGCGGAGGAATACCTGCTGCCGGATACCGTGGAGCAGCACACGCCCATCGGCAGCAAGCTCTGCTTTGAGCGATGGATCGACGGGGCGGGCGAAGCGTGGTACAGGGTGCGCATGATCTACCAGAGCACGGCGCAGCTCCGGGCCATGACGCCCCTGTCCCTGGAGCAGCCGCCGGTCTCTTACCCCATGCAATTCACGGGCGTTCATGTCAACGGGGACGGCATGATTCCGGAGGCGGAGCTGCTGATGCTCTTTGACCGGGCCATCGAAGCCTATGACGAACAGCTCAGCCAGTATGGCGTGGAGAACGTCAGGGACGCCGCCTGAGGAAAGCTGAGCCCCACATACACAAAGGCCTTGCCGCATGATAAACGGCAAGGCCTTTGGTTATCGTGTATCAGATATCACGAGATCATCGACAGCAGGTCGAGATAGAACGCGCGGACGTCGTGCCTGCGCATCAGTCCACCCTGGGGCCACATATGATCGCAGTCTACGATGGGGAAGACGTTCCACACGCCGGGCACCAGACAGCCTCTGTCCAGCGGCTTCGAGGGCGCGCCCGTGGGTGCCATGGCGGAGATCGTGTTGACCAGGCCGTCGTTCTCCCGCCATGCCGGGCCAACGGTGATGCCGCCGGCCGTGCGACCGGTATACGCGCCGGTCTGGTACGACCGCGTCACGAACAGCGGCTCCATGCCGCGCTTGGGGCGGAAGGTGCCATCCTTCTGCTTTTCCGTGAAGCTGCAGGGAACGGAGAAATAGTAGACGTGCGGGAGTGTGGCGATCCGCCGGTTCAGCTCGTCGGCATGATCGAGGTGCATGTCGAAGCCCGCGTAGTCGCTTTTATCCCGGCCGTCCTGCTGAGACCGTGTCCGGGTGGAGAGCATGCGTGCGAGAGCCTTGCTCCACAGCGGCACCCGAACTGCATCCTGGTCGAAGGCCGGATCCGCGAAGAGATCATACGCGGTGGTGCCGTTCATGGGCGAGGCCAGGGTCACCAGGCTGTGGATGCGCTCGGCCATGCCGCCGGCAAAGAGCGGTGACAGGCTGTCGGTCTGCGCGTCTGCGGTGCGCTGCTCCTCCGGGTCGCCGTGGGCCATCAGCTCGGAAAAAAGGCGAATGGTCGCGCCGCCGAAGGAGTGCCCCAGCAGCACGAGGCGGATTGCCTCACCCCAGTCGGGGATCAGCGGACAGCCGGTGAAATCCCGGCCGTACCGGTCGTGGCGGCACCTGCGGCTGTGGGCCTTGCCGTAGTCGGTGCGCTTTCCGGCCAGCTGGGCGTAGAGCTCGCAGGCGCGGTCCCAGGCGCTGCCGGTGGGCGAGACGGAGGCGGCGTAGCAGGCAAAGCCCTGGTCCCGCAGCCAGGTCATCAGATCGCCGCCCCAGGTGCCCCAGTAGGGCAGCCGTCGGTAGGCCTTGTCGTAGCTGCCCCAGCCGGATAGCCCATGCACGAAGATGAATTCCAGCCCGCTCATACGCACCGCCTTGAGAATCGTCATAAGGAAAACACCCGGCTTTCCCTTGCATCGGGAGCCGGGTGTTCTGCATTACTTGGCGTTCTTCACCATCTCGACCAGCTTGGCGAAACCGGCGGGATCGTTCACAGCCAGGTCAGCCAGCATCTTGCGGTTGAGATCGATGTTGGCCTTCTTCAGGCCGTTCATAAACACGGAATAGGACATGCCGTTCAGGCGGGTCGCCGCATTGATACGGGTGATCCACAGGCGGCGGAATTCGCGCTTGCGCAGCTTGCGTCCCACATAGGCAAACCGCAGGGAACGGCGAACCTGTTCGGTGGCAGCCCGGTACTGCTTGGATTTCGCACCAAAGTAGCCCTTGGCCAGCTTCATGACTTTACGGCGCTTTTTCTGAGCGTTGACAGCTCTCTTGACACGTGCCATGGTATTTCCTCCTTAAACCAGCCAATGGCTTACTTGTAGGGCAGCAGCTTATGGATCGTCCGCGCTTCAGCAGCGTTGTCGACGATACCGGCATTGCGCAGATGACGGGTGCGTTTGGTGGTCTTCAGCCGAACCTGATGGTTGGCGTTCATCTGCTTATGCTTGACAATACCAGTCTTGGTAAAAGAGAAGCGCTTGGCAGCACCACGATGCGATTTCTGTTTAGGCATGGGGGCATCCTCCTTCCTTTTCACAGCCGTAGTTACGGCATAGGGGTTTATTCCTGAGCCGGTGCGTCCTGCTTGGTTTCGGCAGCGGCTTTTTCCCGGGCAGCCTTCTTCTCGGCAAAGGAGGCCTTGGCTGCCTTGGGGGACAGGATCATGATCATGTGCCGGCCGTCCATCATGGGCCGGCGCTCCACCTGGCTGTATTCCTTACAGCGTTCGGCGAAGTCCTGCATCACCTTCAGGCCAATCTCACTGTGGGTGATCTGGCGTCCGCGGAAGCGGATCGACACGCGCACCTTGTCCCCGTTCTGCAGGAACTTGATGGCGGCTTTGGCCTTGGTGGTGACGTCGTTTTCCTCAATGGTGGCGGAGAGCTGCACTTCCTTGATCTCCACCACGCGTTGATTCTTGCGGTTTTCCCGCTCCCTGCGGGACTGCTCATAGCGATATTTATCGTAGTCCAGCAGCTTGCAGACCATGGGACGGACAGTCGGCTGGATGGCTGCTAGGTCCAGGCCGCGGCTCTCCGCAAGCTCCAGCGCCTGACGAGTCGGCATCACACCGAGCTGGTTTCCGTTTTCATCGATCACACGAACCTCGCGCTCGCGAATTTCGTCATTGATCATCAGATCGACAGCGATGGCTCAACACCTCCATATATTCCTATGCCCTTCGCAACAAAAAGGCGACGGGCAGAAAACCCGTCGCTCGAATGTGCACCCTGAAACAGGAGCCATGATAACCCGGCGGCGCGAGCCACACAAGGTGAGGGGCGGGCAAGCCTCTGCTTGAACGAAATTATATTATCACGGTTTCCCTGCACTGTCAAGGGGCAAAATGCCCGTTTTTCAGCGGGAAAACCCGAAAAGCGGCATGAAACCAACCGGCTGGGTCTGACACTTACATCCGGCTCTGCGCGGTGACGTAGAAGCGCACGAGCTCCTCCAGGATCTCGTCGCGCTCCAGGCGGCAGATCAGACTGCGGGCCTGGTTGTAGCTGGTGATGTAGGTCGGATCGCCCGAGATGATGTATCCGACGAGCTGGGTGATGGGGTCGTAGCCCTTGGCCTGCAGCGCCTGATACACGTACATCAAGATATCGTGGGCTTCGTTGCCCGAGTCCGGAATAGGCGCCAGGGTGGTGGTGTTGAACAGATCCGCCATCGCTGTGACCCTCCTCTCGCTGATGCTGTGACCATTATACACATTTTCTCCGGGAAATGGAAGAGCCACAGAGGAAAATGTCAGGGAAATTGTCGGAAATGTCACAATCTGTGTTTGACAGCCCACCGGATGCTGCGGCGGCTCTCAGTCCTTCACCGCGGCGACGCCCTGGGTGAAGAGCAGCCCCTGGGGCAGGCCTGCGGCCAGGGCCCAGACATCCATGGCGGTTTGCTCCGCTTTCAGCCAGGCTTCGCCGCGCAGGGCCGGATCGGAGGGCCGGGTGCAAACCGGCACGGACGCTTGCTTCAGGCAGGCGGTCAGACCGGGCTGATCTGTCCGCAAACCCAGCAGCAGGGCGGAGTCGGGCAGGGGCTCCCGCTCGCAGTCCACCTGGGTGATGCCCAAAAGCGCGTGGGCCACCAAGCGACAAAAGCGGGCGGCGGGATAGCGGCGGGTCGCGGCGGCCTGCACGATGGCTTCAACGGATGTGTGGGTTTCAGCCGCCTTGCGCAGACGGTTTTCGATGCCCTCGCTCAGACCGGGCAGGTTGTGCCATTCCGCTTCCGTCATGGTGCGCAGACGGTAGACAGCCGCCGCGTCAAGGATGCGGGGATCAGGCATGTTTCCGGCAAGCAGTTCCCTGCGGAGAAGAGAGAAACTTTCTTCGGGCAGCGCCGACTGGACACTCAGCCAGTCCCCGCGGCGCACGGCAGCACGGATCGCGCCTGCGCTCGGCAGGATGCCGGCGCTCAGTCCCTCCGCGGCATGCGCTGAAGTGCGCGGGATCAACACAGGCTGCATGGGCAGGTGCAAGCGCTCGATGGCGCGCAGATAGGCCACAGCCAGCTGGTTGTTGGGCTGGGCGAGGATGGCTTCGGCTCCCGGCAGGGCGGCTTCCATCGCGGTGCGCATGGCGGCTGCGTGGGGCTGACCTGCTGCCAGCGCTGCCTGCAGCGCCTGCCGGGACGCGGCGGAGGGATGCTCCATCTGCTCCGCCAGGGCGCTGAGCCTGCCGGGATCGGCGCATTCCGCACCGAAAGAGATCATCTCGCAGCCGAGGGCGGCCAGCAGGGAGACGCCGCTCAGGGCAAAGTGCTCCGCGTCCCGGACGGCGTGCAGGGCAGGCAGGGCGAACACCGCGTCCGCGCCAGCCCGCAGGGCCATCTCGGCGCGCGCCACAGGGGAGAGCAGCGCCGCCTCGCCCCGCTGGGTGAAGGCGGTGGACATCACACAGAGGATGGCGTCGGCGCCGGTCAGGCGGCGGGTCTCGGCCAGATGCCAGGCGTGGCCCAGATGGAAGGGATTATACTCACAGACCACACCGACCAGGCGCATGGGACTCCCACCTTTCTCTGTCAGTCAGCGGAATCGGCGTCGAGGACGATGGTGACCTGGGCGTCTGGTACGGCCTCGCTGACCTCGCGGAAAACCTCGCGGTAGAGTGCGCCGCGGTCCGGGTACCTGAAATCCACCACAAGATCGAACCGGAGCTGACGGCGCTCGGCGTCCCAGTGGAAACCGTGCACCTGCAGCACATCCGGATGCGCGCTGACGATCCTCCGCACCTCCTCGCGCAGGCGGGCGTCCTCGCCGGAGGTGGTGTTGTGGGCATAGATGCCCACGGCGGTCACGATGACG
This sequence comes from uncultured Eubacteriales bacterium, assembly GCA_902790495.1. Lineage (GTDB taxonomy): Bacteria > Bacillota > Clostridia > Christensenellales > Aristaeellaceae > RUG11272. Next base: position 114,401 of record CADASK010000001.1, on the reverse strand, counting down.
TGGTTCTTCTGATAGACCCGCTCCTGGATCTCCCGGGACAGCATATCGATCTGATCGGCAGTGAGGGTGTCCGGCACCTCCACGTGCACCGAGGCGAAGCTCCGGTCGGGGCCGTAGTCGTGCACCACCAGGTCATAGACGCCCTCCACGTTCTCGACCGATGCGATCTCCGCCTTGATGGCTTGGGCGGTCTCGGGCGGCACGCGCTGGCCGATGACGCGGCTGAAGGTGTCTTTGAGCAGGCCGACGCCGCTGTGGATGATGATCAGCGAGATGCCCGTCGCCAGCCAGGCCTCGACGGAAACGCCCGCCGTGAGGTAGAGCACCGCGGCGGCGAGGGTGCTGACCGTGATAGCCGCGTCCATCAGCGCGTCCTTGCCGGAGGCCCTGAGGGCGTCGGAATGGGCTTCATGGCCGATGCGGGTGAGGTATCGGCTCAGCAGGAGCTTCGTCACGATGGCTGCGCCCATCACCGCCAAGGAGATGGGGCTGTAATCCGGCGTCTCCGGGGAGAGAATCTTCCGGATGGATTCGACCAGGGACGTGAGGCCGGCGTAAAGCACCAGTAGCGAGATCAGTGCGGCGGTCAGGTATTCGCTTCGCCCGTGGCCGTAGGGGTGCTGCTTGTCCGGCAGACGTCCGGCCAGACGGGTCCCGACGATGGTGATGATGGAGGAGAGGGCGTCGGAGAGATTGTTGACCGCGTCCATCACCACGGCGATGGAGTGGCTCAGCAGGCCGATAGCGGCTTTGAAAGCGGCGAGCAGGGCGTTGGCGCCGATGCCCACCAGGCTGGCACGAACGATCCGGCTCTGCCTTTTCCTTGCATCAGACATGCGGAACGCCCCCTGTTCAGCCGTCTGTGCGCTCCAGCACCGCCAGCTTGGGCTGGCAGGCCACGTCGGCCTCGGTCACGCGCAGGAGCTGAAGCGTCTCGGCCCGCGCGGGATACAGATCGAGGAAGGCGCTGAGGGGCTGAATCGGCCAGCCCGCATTGAATTCGGTGCGGTAGTGCATGGGGACGATGGTGCGTGGATGCAGCTGCTCGCAGACCTTCAGCGCGGTGGGAGCGTCGATGGTGAAATGGCCGCCGACGGGCACCAGCAGCACATCCGGCGACTGCAGCGCCTTCACCTGATCGGGGGTCAGCAGGTGGCCCAGATCCCCCAGGTGGACGATCTTCAGGCCCTCGGCCTCGATCAGGAAGAGCAGCGTTTTGCCGCGCAGCGCGCCGCCCTGATCGTCGTGGCAGGCCTCGACGGCGGTGACCCGCACGCCGGGGAGCGGTTCGCTGACGCCGGCGGTGTCGATCACCTGGGGCTGACCGTTCAGCGTGTCCACGGCATCATGGTCGTGGTGATGATGGCTCACCAGGGCCAGATCCGCCTTGACGGGCGTGATGGGATAGCCGGTGGAGGCGTCAAAGGGATCGGTGACGATGCGAGCGCCGGCTTCGGTTTCCAGCAGGAATTTGGCGTGTCCGAGTGATTTGATCAGCATAAAGGAACCTCCTTTGATGGTTCATCATGTTATAGAATAAAACGATGAAAAGACGAGTCAAGGGATGGCGCTGGCCCGCATCAGCTGCAAATAGGGCGTCAGGCCGCCGGGCAGAGGCTTGTGCTCGCGCAGGCAAACGGCCCAGCTGCCGTGCAGCTGCCGGATGCAGCGGTTGAAGGTAATCGCTCCTTCCTCCCAGGCCTTGCAGAGGGAACGCAGCGTGTCGGCATCCTCCAGGTCTGAGGGATGGCGCGCCAGCAGGGAGAGAAGGCAGTCCAATTCCGCGGCATCCACATCGGGCACAGGGCTGAAGTTCTCCGGCAGCGCGATGCGGTGATCCAGACGCAGCCAGCCGTCCGTCCCGACAGAGGCTGTCCACCCATCCGCCTGCAGGCTTTGGAGCAGTGTGCGGAGGGCTTCACCCTCGAGCAGTGCTGGCGCATCACTGGCAAAGAGCCACGCCTCTTCACGGGCGCGGCGCAGGACTGCGGGCCTTGCGACAGGCAGCGCGTCCAGGCGAGCGCGCAGCTCGCGGCGCAGGGCTGTCAGCATTGCGTGCCTCGCGGGGCGTAGCTGATGCGCATGGTGCGCACGCCGGCGGGCTGGCCGGAGACGCTCTCGTCATAGCGGATCAGGACGTCTCCCTGTTTGGCGCTGATATGATCGGAGAGCATGAGGGTCTCCACAGTGATGTCCAGGTCGCCGAAGGGCGTGTGATAGACGCCCTCGTAGTGCTTGCCGACCTCGAAAATCAGGCTGACGCTGTAGTCGCCCTGGCGCATCATCATCACCTTGCCGGGACGCAGGCGCAGGTGCACCTCCGTGTCCGAGGTATCCTCAATCCGCTCGGTGTAGTGCAGCAGATAGGCGCCGCCGTTCTCCGTCAGCCTGCCGGGAAAGCGCAGGGTCTGTTCCTCCTCGGCGTAGCCGTCCGGGTCGATCCCGGAGGTGCGCAGAGTGACCCAGACGCGCCGCTCGTTCTCAGGTGTCAATGACATGCATCCTCCATGGCCATCATACGGCCGATCTCCTGGATTGCGCGCTCCGCCCGCGGCACTTCGGTGCGCTCGCTCAGGAAGCACACGATGCGGGGCGTCCGGGCGAAGATGATGCCCACGTCGTGGGTGACGCCGTCATCCTCGCCGGTTTTGTGGGCGCACGCGATCCCTTCGCTGTGCAGATAAAAGGGCAGCTTGCCGTTCAGCCGCTGATTCTTCAGGATGGCCAGCATCTCGCGGGACGCGGCGGGGCTGACCAGGCTTTCCGACCAGATGGCCTCCAGCAGCTGGCCCATATCCCTCGCGCCGACGTGATTCTGGATGCCCTGCCGCGCCAGCTCGGGCTGGAACAGCTTGCGGCGCAGGCGGGTGGCGGTCAGCCCCATGCGGTCGATCTGGGCGTTGACGGCGTCGATGCCCAGCCGGTCAATCAGCAGGTTGGTGGCGGTGTTGTCGCTGAGAATGATCATCAGCGTCACCAGGTCGCCGACGGTCACCTGCAGGCCGGTGTGCATGTAGGTCAGCGCGCCGCAGGAGGGCAGCTTGTCGGTCTCACGGATCGTGACGGTTTCATCAAAAGCGATCAGTCCGGCCTCGCGCTGGCGAAAGGCCTCCGCCATCACGGTCAGCTTGATGACCGAGGCAGCCTCCACCGGCTCATCGTCGTGATAACCCAGGGTTTCGCCTGTGGCAAGATCCTTTGCGTAGAACCCGATATGGCCGGGCAGCTGCTCCAATTCGTGCAGGATGCTTTTCTGGTTCATGGCTGCATTCCCCATTTTTTTCGTTCTTCGCTCCGCATTTGCGCCAGCTCCGCTGTGCTGCGCAGGCGGAAATCCCCGCGGCTTTCCCGGAACATCGGGTGCCAGCAGGGATCATACCAGCTTGGATGCTCCTTGTGGAAGCTGTCGGCCCCGGCCTGCACGCCTGCGGGTACGATGAGGGCGGAGGCGTCGCACCGCGCTGTGGCGTGCGGCGTCACGGTGTGCCAAAGGCCCTTCCCGGCCAAAGCAGCGCACCACGCGACCGCAGCGGCTGTGGCATGGGCGCGTTCCGGCAGCGGTAGCCAGTGGTCGCGGCAAATCATGCAGCAGGCCAGGCTGACCGCACCCACGTTGTGGGTCTGCCGCGCCAGCTCATGCCAGCCACCGGCCCCGGGCTTCAGACCGAGGTTTCGTAGCAGGGCTTCACCGTTTTCCGTTACCGCAAAGCCCATGTGTGCGATGCGTCCGCGGCTGTCCAGTAGCGTGGGGGACACCGCGCCGGTGTTTTCCCGCTGGGCCAGGGAGGCCAGCTCCTCGAGGAAACCCTCGGAAAAACTGTTCACATCGCTGCTCAGCAGGAGCAGAAAGGTCTCCTGGGCGCTCTCAGCGGCCCGGTTGACGGCGGCTAAATCCAGCGGATTCTCCACGCGGCTCCAGGCCAGAAGACCCGGCCAACTCAGCTGCGGCGCCGGAGCGTCCGTCGGGCCAGTCAGGATGACGCGCAGGGATGCGCCTTCGGGGCAGGGATAGCGCAGGCGCGCCACCCCGTAATAGGGTTCGACATGGCCGTCCGCGTAGCCCTCGCGCCGCAGCTGCTCCTCTGCCGCCCGGCAGGATGCCTGGAGGCACTGGTCGAGATGACGGTGACTCATGGAAGCGCCCACCGTGCGCCAGTGGTAGCAGATGGCCCGCACATGGCTGATGCCCGCCGCGCTGGCAGCGCAGCGGAGCGCAAGCTCGTGATCCTGCGAGCCGTCGAAGGCGGTTTGCTCACCGCCGACGCGCTCCAGCAGGGTGCGGCGCAGCACCAGCAGATGACAGATGTAGTTGGAGGAGAGCAGGTTGTCCGGGCAGAAATCCGGCTTCATGTGCGGGTCGGTGAAGTGCTTCCCGTCCTCGGTGATCTTGTCCTCGTCAGTATAGATCAGGTCGGGCTGCTCACGCACGGCGCACTCGGCGACGCGCCACAGGGCGTCGGGGGTCAGCAGGTCGTCGTGGTCGCACAGGGCGATCCAGTCGCCCCGGGACACGGCGAAGGCGCAGTTCGTGTTGCCGGCGATGCCCTCGTTGCGCTCCGCGTGAAAGACGCGGATGCGGGGATCGGCCGCGGCAGCTTCGTCCAGCGCCTGGCGCACGGTGGTGCTTTCGCCGGCGTTCCAGAAGCAGGCCTCCCAGTTCTCGTAGGTCTGGGCAGTGAGAGAAGCGCACAGCTCCCGGATAAAGCGCGGCTGCGGGTTGTACACGGGCACAGCCACGCTGATGAGACCCGCTTCCGGCTGATGCGCCCGCTGAAAGGCGAGCTCCTCGGCGGTCGGCGCGAGGACGCGCCAGACCCGGTCATAGGAGCCAAGATAGCGTTCGCTGATCTTTTCCCAGCCCCGGCGCAGGGTGTAGCGCGCGCCGTGGCGGCTGATGTAATCCGTGATGCGTCTCAGGATGGCGACGCGCCTCCCTTCTTCCAAGCTTGGGGGACAGACGGAAAGAGCCTGTCACAGTCCCCGCTCCTCGTCCCACTTGCGCCACAGCGGCGCATAGATGGCGACGGCCTGCTCGTGCTCCTCCAGCGTCTTGGAGAAGAAGAGCTCGCCGCTGGCCGGATCCTTGGCGCAGAAATAGAGGTAGCCCTCCGCGATGAAGGTCTCGTCGGGATAGAGGGCCGCGCGGATGGCGTCCCGGGAGGGACTGCAGATCGGTCCCGGGGGCAGGCCGGCATACTGATAGGTGTTGTAGGGGCTGTCCACCTGGAGATCGCCGCTGCTCAGATCCATACGCGGCACGCCGGTGATGTAGTGGATCGTCACATCACTCTCCAGGCGCATGCCCTTGACCAGGCGGTTGTGGAACACGGCGGAGACCTTGGCCATGTCGGCGGTCTTCGCTTCCTTCTCGATCAGGCTGGCCAGGGTCAGAATCTGATCCATTGTGCAGCCCAGCTCCTCGGCACGGCTCTGATCGTCGGCGGGGAAGGCGCGCTCCGTCTGGCTGAGCAGCTTGCGGAGGATGTCCTCGTCGCTGGCAGTGGTGTAGATCTCGTAGGTGTCGGCGGCGAGGTAGCCCTCCAGCACATATTTGCGCAGGCCCGCGTTCTTCTGGGCGAGCACGTCTGCGATGTAATAATAGTCGGAGAAGGCGGTCCCGGTCCGGCATTTTTCGAGGAAGGCCGCGGGATCGGCGATGACGCCGTCGTCTGAAAGCCTGGCGGCGAAATCCTCCACGGTCCAGCCGGGGATCATGGTGATGTTGCGCACCAGGGGATTGCCGTCGCCGGTGGTCAGCCGGTCGGCGATCTGGCTCATGGTCATGCTGCCGGCGAGCTTGTAGTCACCGGGCTGGAGCTTCTGGCCCAGACCGGCAAAGTCGCAGTAATACTTGAAGACCGTAGCCGAGCGCACCAGGCCGTGGGCCTCGAGGTTGTGGGCGACACGGTTCAGGCTCTGGCCGCTGACCACCGAAAAATCGACCGTCTGCGGGTCGCCTGGGGGATCGATCCAATTCTCCCGCACCTTGCCCCACGCGGAAAAGAGAAGACCGCCCACCACAATCACCGCTGTGAGGCCAATCAGCACGGGACGGAGCACGCGCCACAGGCCGCTGTACCAATACAGGCCGTAGCGCCGCTCGTCCCGCATGCTGCGGTAGGTGTAGTCTTTGCGAGGTTCATTGCTGCTGTATTTCATAGGCTCCCACGCTCCACGCGGCGCATCAGCCGTCGATGCCCGGCAGAGGGATGTCGAGATCCGCCGCCTCGGTGATGATCTTCAGGATGTCGCCCAGCATCTGCTGCAGGCGCATCTCCGCCATCATGTACTGGGAGACGGCAGGGTTGGCGAAGAGGACGGTGGTCAGCCCCTGGAAGCGCTGCATATCCTCGGCGGGCGGCTGCTGACCGGCGAGGGCTGTCATCTGCAGGGCGGCGGAGAGCTTCTTGTGCTCCTTGAGCAGGGCGGCTGTGGTCTCGTCGCTGTTGACCTCCTCGCGGAGGCGGTGATAGGTTTGGTATTCCTCGCTCTGGCGAATATCCTGGGCCAGGGCATGGGCATGATCGTACTGCATACAAAACCTCCGATGATTGTTCGATGTCTATCAAACGGAAGGGAGAAGGCCTTTGTTCCTTCGTGAACAGTGTAACCCAACTGCAGGAAATGTCAAGGGTCGGGATGAAAAACAAGGCCGCTGGCCGGAGCGGAGCAGGCTGAAAAACCGCCTCATGAAAAACCTCCCTGTGAAGATGAATGGCAAGCCCGGCTGTTGATGGGACTAAGCCAGTCAACACACAACGAGTTCGCATATGCTTATCAATCGAGATTGATATTTTTTAGATATTTGTAACAAATGAGAGACCAGAACCTGCCTCGGCGACGATTTCCCGCTGTTCAACGGGTAAAAAATGTGATATACTTGAAGGGATAATGGATGTCTTTTCGGAGGAGGTGGCAAAGCTGGAACGTTCCAAGATCAGAAGCGCGCAGGCGGATCTGCTGATGCAGGCGGTGCTCGCGCTGGAGAATGAGGAAGAGGCCTATTGCTTTTTTGAGGATCTGTGCACCATTGCGGAGCTCAAGAGCATGGCGCAGCGGCTGGAGGTCGCCGTTCAGCTGCGCCAGGGCGTGACCTACCAGGAGATCGCAAAGGCCGGCGGCGTATCCACCGCGACCATCTCCCGCGTGAACCGCGCCCTGAACTATGGCGCGGACGGCTACGTGCGCGTGCTGGACGCCCTGGAGGAGAAGGGACTCATCCCGCAGGCCGCCTCCCGGGAGACGGAAGAACCCTGATAGCCCCGAACGCAACCCTTTCCATAGAACACAGAAAGCAGAGGTTCACGATGAATTTAACCATGCTCAACCCCCAGCAGCGACTGGCGGCAGAGACCCTGGAAGGCCCGGTGCTCATCCTTGCCGGAGCCGGGAGCGGAAAGACGCGGGCGCTCACCTATCGAGCAGCGAACCTGATTGACCACGGTGTGAAGCCGTGGCACATCCTCTGCCTGACATTCACCAACAAGGCGGCGGGAGAGATGAAGCGCCGCATTGCGACCCTGGTCGGGGAGGAGACGGAGGACGCCTGGATCTCCACCTTTCACTCCTCCTGCGCCCGCATCCTGAGGCGGGATATCGAGAAGATCGGCTACTCCCGCTCCTTTGCCATCTACGACGACGACGATACCGCCAGCGTGCTCAAGGGCATCCTCCGGCAGCTGAAGATTGACGAGAAGTACCTCTCCATCAAAGAGATGAAGGGGCGCATCAGCGCGGCCAAAAACAAGCTGCTGACGGCGGATGAGTGGTTCGCCCAGTCTGAGCGGGACTACCGCAGCCAGATCATCCACGACGTGTTCTGCCAGTACGAGCAGCGGATGAAGACCCTCAACGCCCTCGACTTCGACGACCTGCTGATGAAGACCCTGGAGCTGTTCGCGGATCATCCGCCTGTGCTGGAGAGCTACCGCGACCGCTTCCAGTACGTGATGGTGGACGAGTACCAGGATACGAACTACGCCCAGTACAGCCTGGTGAACCTGCTCACCAGCCAGAGCCGCAACCTGTGCGTCGTCGGCGACGACGACCAGTCCATCTACGGCTGGCGCGGGGCGGACATCCGCAATATCCTGGATTTCGAGAAGGACTACCCGGACGCGACGGTCATCAAGCTGGAGCAGAACTACCGTTCTACGGCCAATATCCTGGACGCGGCCAATCAGGTCATCGCCCACAACGAGGAGCGCAAGGACAAGAGCCTGTGGACGGAGAAGGCCGCGGGCGAGCCCATCAGCGTCTTCTGCGCCGAGGACGAGCGGGCGGAGGCGGGCTGGATTGCCAGCAAAATCCGCCACCTGAACCTCGGCGGCGCGGCGCTGGGCGAGATGGCCGTGCTCTACCGCGGCAACGCCCAGAGCCGTGTGATCGAGGAAACCCTCATGCGCTCCGGCATCCCGTACCGGGTGTTCGGCGGCATGAAGTTCTACGAGCGCCGCGAGGTGCGCGACGTGATCGCCTACATGCGCGTCATCGCGAACCCTTCGGACGATATTTCCCTGACCCGCATCATCAACGTGCCCAAGCGTGCCATCGGCGACAGCACCGTGCAGGAGCTGACCCGCCACGCCCAGGAGCAGCAGATGCCGCTCTTCTCCGCTCTGACGGATCTTCCGGACACGCTCTCCGTGCGTCCCCGCAAGTGTGTCACCGACTTCTTTGCCCTCATGTCCGAGCTGATGCTGGCGCAGACGACCCAGCCGCTGGATCAATGGATCGACACCCTGATCGAGAAGACGGGCCTGCGCAAGCAGTACGAGACGGAGGACACGGACGAGGCGCGCAACCGCATCGAGAACATCGACGAGTTGGTGGGCGCGGTGCACGAGTTCGTCCAGAAGAATCCCGAGGCCACCCTCGGCGACTACCTGGAGAACATCGCCCTGGTCACGGACCTTGACAGCCGCGAGGAGAACGGCGGCTATGTCACGCTGATGACCATGCACTCGGCCAAGGGCTTGGAGTTCCCCTATGTGTTCATGTCCGGCATGGAGGAGGGCGTGTTCCCCTCCGGCCGTTCCTCCAATTCCCCCGAGCGCCTGGAGGAGGAGCGCCGCCTGTGCTATGTGGCCATCACCCGGGCGATGAAGAAGCTCTTCATGTCGCACGCGCGCCGGCGGACGATCTACAACACGCCCAACTACAACGCGCCCAGCCGCTTCCTGGAGGAGATTCCCGGACGGCTGACCAAGGACGAGAGCATCGCGCAGCTGGACGAGATGGAGCGCAGCCGCACCCGGGGCGCGGCCCGGGCCAGCCGGCCTGCGACGGTGCGCCCCGCCGCGGTGATGCGTCCGGGCGATCCGCTGAGCATCCCAGGCGTGCAGAAGGGCTTTGTGCGCTCCGAGAGCCGTGGGCTGAACGTCAAGACCCCGATGCCGACCCTGCGCGAGGGCGACCGCGTGATGCACAGGAAGTTCGGCGAAGGCATTGTGCTGTCAACCCGAGGCACAGGCAGCGACACGATGGCCCGCATTCGTTTCATCGCGTACGGCGATAAGGAGCTGGCGCTGTCCCTCGCGCCGCTCGTCAAGCTGGAGGAATAAGGCATGGCAGACACCCGGGAGCGTATGCGGCAGCTGGTGGACCGGCTGAACGAGACCGCCTACGCCTACTATGTCAAGGACGACCCGCTGATCAGCGACAAGCAGTGGGATGAGCTTTACAGCGAGCTGCAGGCCCTGGAGCGCGAGACGGGCGTCACCTTGCCCGATTCGCCGACCCATCGCGTGGGCGGCGAGCCGCTGGCAGGATTTGAGCAGCACCGCCACATCACCCGGCTGTGGAGCATGGACAAGGCCCAGTCCATCGAAGAGGTGGAGGACTGGATCGCCCGCACCGAGCGCCTGACCGGTCAGACCGATCTGAACTACTTTGTGGAGTATAAGTTCGACGGCCTCACGCTGAACCTGACCTACGACGGCGGCCACCTCGTGCAGGCGGCCACCCGGGGCAACGGCGAGGTGGGCGAGGCCATCCTGCCCCAGGCGCGGACGATCCGCACAGTGCCGCTGTCCATACCCTACAAGGGGCTGATGGAAATCCAGGGCGAGTGCATCATGCGCCTGAGCGCGCTGGAGGCCTACAACCGGACCGCGAAGGAGCCGCTGAAAAACGCGCGCAACGCCGCGGCGGGCGCCCTGCGCAACCTGGACCCGGCGGTCACGGCCTCCCGCAACCTGGACGCTTTTTTCTACCAGATCGGCACCATCGAGAATCCGCCCTATGACACCCAGCCCGCCATGCTGGATTTCATCCGGGAGAACGGCTTTCAGGTGTCGCCCTACCTTGGACGGCCCCACAGCCGCGAGGAGCTGCTGGCCTGCATCCACGAGATCGGCGAGGCGCGCCCGACGCTGGACTGGCTGATCGACGGCGTGGTGATCAAGGTTGGCGATTTCGCCCTGCGCGAGCAGATGGGCTTTACGGAGAAGTTCCCGCGCTGGGCCATCGCCTACAAGTTCAAGGCCGAGGAGAGCGTCACCACCCTGCGCCGCGTGGACTGGCAGCTGGGCCGTACGGGCAAGCTGACTCCGCTGGCGCATCTGGAGCCTGTGGATTTTTACGGCGTGACGGTGCGCCGGGCGACGCTGAACAACTGGGGCGACATCCAGCGCAAGCAGGTGGCCATCGGCGCGCCGGTCTGGATCCGCCGCTCCAACGACGTAATCCCGGAGATCATGGGCCGCGTGGGCGAGCCGACACCGGAGGAAAAGCCCATCGTGAAGCCCGATGTCTGCCCGGCCTGCGGAGCTGCGCTGATCGAGCGCGGCGCCAATCTCTTCTGCATGAACCGTGTCTCCTGCCGTCCCCAGGCCGTGGCGCGCATCAGCCATTTCGCCGGGCGCGACGCGATGGACATCGACGGCCTGTCCGAGAAGACGGCGGGCGTGTTCTATGACGCGCTGGGCGTGCGTGACCCCGCCGATCTCTACGCCATCAGCCGGGAGAGCCTGACGGCCCTGGAGGGCTTCGGCGAGAAGAAGGCGGACAATCTGCTCCGCGCCCTGGACAAGAGCAAGGACTGCGGGCTGGACGCTTTCCTGTTCGCCATCGGAATCCCGAACGTGGGACGCAAAACCGCGCGTGACATCGCGGACGCCTTCGGTACCCTTGGTGCGGTGGAAAACGCGACCCTGGAGCAGCTGACCGCCATCCCGGACGTAGGCGGCATCGTGGCTCAGAGCGTGACGGAGTTCTTCTCCTTCGCGGAGAACCGTCAGATGATCGACCGGCTGCTGGCTGCGGGTGTGAAGCCCCGGGAGAACACCGGGAAGGCGGAGGGCGTATTCAGCGGCATGAGCATCGTGGTGACCGGCACGCTGCCGAACCTCTCACGCAAGGAAGCGGAGGATCTGATCCGGGCCCACGGCGGCAACGCCGCGTCCTCCGTGAGCAAGAAGACCGCCTTCGTGGTGGCGGGCGAAGCGGCGGGCAGCAAGCTCACCAAGGCGCAGAGCCTTGGCATTGAAGTGATTGATGAGGCGGAGCTGAGAAGGCGCGCTGGGGAGGCGGAGGCGTGAATCAGATTCTTCGGACATGGATCGAGATTGATCTGGACGCGCTGGCGGCCAATTACCGCATAGCCTGCTCGCTGACGCAGGCCACCGTCACCTGCGTGCTGAAATCCAATGCCTACGGCCACGGAGCCGTGCAGGTAGCCCGGGTCCTGGAGGCGACGGGCTGCCGGAGCTTCGCGGTGAGCTGTGCGCGGGAGGCGCTGGAGCTGCGCCATGCGGGCATCGGCTGCGAGATTCTCAACATGGGACTGACCGAGGCGGATGCCATCGGTGAGCTGCTCCGGGCGGGGAACGTGATCCTGACCGCTGCCTCCGAGGACGACCTGCTGGCCATCGACCGGGAAGCCGAGAAGCTGGGCGTGCAGGCGCGTGTGCACCTCAAGGTGGACACAGGCTTTCACCGCCTGGGCTTCGACTGCACGGAGGAGGCCGCGACTAAGGCTGCCGCCGCCATCCATTCCCTGAGGCATACCCGCGTGGAGGAGATGTACAGCCACCTCGGCCTGGTGACCCGTGAGCGGGACGAAAAGCAGTTTGCGCGGCTGATGGCTTTCCGCGGCTGGCTGAAGGAGGCCGGCGCACCCATCGACGGCTGGCACCTGTGCGATTCCATCGGCCTGGTACGCTATCCCCAGTGGCACGGCACCCGCTGCCGCGTCGGCGCGCTGCTGTACGGCATGCGTCCCTTCCACACCGAGGAGATGCCGTTCGTATTGCAGGAAACCCTCGTCTTCAAGAGCCGCATCGCGCAGATCCACACGGTGCAGCCCGGCGAGGTGGTGGGCTATGACGAGGCCATGGTGCGCGAAAAGCCCATGCGCGTGGCCACGGTCTGCGCCGGCTATGGCGACGGTTATCCGCGGCGGCTCTCCAACGGGCGCGGCAAGGTAGCCGTGCGCGGACGGCGAGCGCCGGTGGTCGGCCTTGTCTGCATGGATCAGCTGATGGCCGATGTGACCGATATCCCGGACTGCGAGGCGGGGGACGAGGTGACCCTGCTCGGCGGGGATATCCCCGTGGTGGAGGCAGCCGCCTGGGCGGAAACCAACCGCAACGAATGCCTCACGATCCTGTCTCGCCGCCCTGTGCGTGTTTATCGAAAAGCCGGTCAGGTGTGCGCCGTCCGCGACGATCTGCTGGACTGACGCCTGACCACGTTATGAAAGGAAGCCTGTATCCATGCAACTGTCTGACTGGAACGATGTGCTGCGCGGTATTCTCCCGCGCGTGACCGAGCTGCGCCGCACGCTGCACAGCCATCCGGAGCTGAGCGGTGAGGAGAAGGAGACCCGCGCGCTGATCATGAAGGAGCTGGAGCGCCTCGGCATCGAGGTGCACACCTTCCGGGACTGCTATGGCGTGATGGGCGTGCTGCGCAACGGGAACGGCCGGTGCATCGCGATCCGCGCGGACATGGACGCCCTGCCGGTGACCGAGGAGACGGGCCTGCCCTTTGCCTCCGAGAACCACGGCGTGATGCACGCCTGCGGCCACGATGTGCACATGGCGCTGGCCCTCGGCTCCGCCGCCTGGTTTTCCCAAAACAGGGACAAGTGGCATGGCACCGTGAAGTGGCTGTTTGAGCCCGCAGAGGAAACCTTCGGCGGCGCCCAGTGGATGGTGGCCCAGGGCTGCATGGAGGAGCCTCACGTGGACGCCGTCATCGGCCAGCACATGAATCCCCGCTATCCGGCGGGCACCTTCTTCTGCAAGCCCGGCTATGTCAGCGGCTCCAGCGACGCCGTCAACCTGACGGTCACCGGCAAGAGCTGCCACGGGGCCTATCCGGAGAGCGGGACGGACGCGATCGTCATCGCGGCGCAGATCGTCAGCGCCCTGCAAACGCTGGTGAGCCGCACCCTGAGCCCCTTCGACCCAGCGGCGCTGACCATCGGCAAAATCGAGGGAGGAACAGCCCGCAACATCGTCTGTGGCGAGGTGAAGCTGGAGGGCACGCTGCGCACCCTGTCGCCCGGAACCCGGGCGCAGATGAAGGAGCGCATCGCCTCCGTCGCGCAGCAGATCGCCCAGGGCATGGGCGGAGCGTGCGAGGTGGAGATTCAGCCGGGCTATGGCGCGGTCTGCAACGACGACCGCGTGTACGCCGATGTGTCCAGCTGCGCCGAGGAACTGCTGGGCGCGGAGAACATGGTGCTGCGCGAGGCCCCGAGCCTGGGCGTGGAGAGTATGTGCTATTTCATGGACCACACGCCCGGCACCTACTACGACATCGGCTCCGGTGTCGGCACGGCCCTGCACACGCCGACCTTCCTGGTGGATGAGGCGGTGCTGCTGCCGGGCGTCGCCATGCAGTGCGCCAGTGTGCTGGCATTGCTGGAGGACGAAACCCTCAAAGAGACGGAAACAACGGGCGAGAAGGAGTGAAGCCATGTTTTCGCGCTTGCAAACCTATCTGTCCATGCTGCGGGAAAACCCGCTGGGCTTTCTGGTCTATATCGTGTATTTCGCGGTCACGATCCTGATCAGCCTGATCCTGCACGAGATCGGCCACGGCTATGTGGCCTGGCGCTGCGGTGATCCCACGGCAAAGATGCTGGGGCGGCTCTCGATCGATCCGCGCAAGCACCTGGATCCCATCGGCACAGTATCGATGGTGCTCATCGGCGTTGGCTGGGCCAAGCCGGTGCCGGTCAACCCGCGCAATTTCAAGGGCAACCGCGTGCAGGCCGACTTCCTGGTGTCCATCGCGGGCATCACCGTGAACCTCACGCTCTTCCTGCTCTGCTCGGCTCTGTCCGTGGGCGTCAACAGCCTGATCTGGAACGAGGGTGTCATCGACAATTTCCGCAGTGAGTACGGCTCGCTGCAGGGCATGCTGAACCTCTATCACAATGACGGCTGGGTGGCGTCCTACATCGCCTACGGCACGGACTTCAAATACTTCTACACCTGGGCCGCGCAGCCGTGGCTGCTGTGGGTGCAGCGCTTCCTGCTGATGATGGCGCAGACGAACCTGGCGCTGGCCATGTTCAACTTCCTGCCCATCCCGCCGCTGGACGGCTACCACATCTTCAACGACCTGCTGCTGAAGGGACGGTTCGAGCTGAACTACAACACCTTCCGCATCGCCCAGCTGGTGCTGATCGTCCTCATCATGAGCGGCGCTCTCAGCGGCCTGCTCATGACGGTGAACGGCACGATCTACGGCGCGGTCATCAACCTGTGGCTGATGATCACGGGACAGGGCTGAGGTGCGCGCATGGCCATGACATTTCGGCTCAAGGATTTCGACGGCCCGCTGGACCTGCTGCTGCACCTGATCAGCAAGGAACAGCTGGACATTCGCGACATCTTTGTCAGCGACATCACAGACCAATACATTGCCTATGTGCACCAGGCGGAAGACCTGGACATGGACGACGCCACCGAGTTCCTGGTGATGGCCGCCACCCTCCTGGAGATCAAGAGCCGCGCGATGCTGCCGCGTCCGCCGGCGCTGGAGGAGGGTGAGGAGGATCCGGAGGAGGCCCTGATCCGCCGCCTGGAGGAATACAGGCGCTTTAAGGAGACGGCGACCGCCATGCGCGGCTTCGAGAACGTCGCGATGGCGATGTTCACCAAGCTGCCGGACGAGTTTCCGCTGCCGCCCCAGGAGACCGAGCTGGTGGGCCTGACGCTGGAGGGCCTGACGGCGGCGCTGATGCGCATCCTGCAGCGCAAGCAGGAGGCGGGCGAGGATGTCCAGGCGCAGAATCACTACGCCCCCCGCGATATCCACCGCGACGAGCACACGGTTCAGGAATGCATGCTGACGCTGTTGCGCGGTGTGCGCAAGCGCGGACGTCTGCGCTTCGAGGAGGCCTTCAGCGCCGCGCCGAGCCGCGAGGAGGTTGTCACCCTCTTCCTGGCGCTGCTGGAGCTGCTGCGCCTGGGGCGCATGCGGTGCGAGCAGGAGGGCGTGTGCGGCGATATCATCCTCCTGCCCGGCGAGGGCCACGGCGAGCAGAAAGCGCAGCCGATCTGAGCGGCCTTAAAAACGACACGATGAAGGGAAATCATACCATATGGGAAGGGATCAAGGGGAAGCGGGGCTGAACGAGGCCCGGAGCGCCGAGACCGCGCAGGAATCCGGCACGCTGAAGGGGCGGCTTGAGGCCGTGCTCTTCGTGGCGGGAGAACCGGTGCTGGTGGACGATCTCGCGAAGGCGCTGAACGAGACCCGCTTCAAGGTGCAGATGGCGCTGAGCGCCCTGAAGGAAGAGTATGACGCCAATCAGCGGGGCTTCTGCCTGCGGCTCTTCGGCGAGCATGTCCAGCTGACGACGCGCCCGCTCTACGCTGCGGACGTGGTGCACCTGCTCCAGCCCGTGCAGAAGCAGACGCTGAGCCAGGCCATCATGGAGACGCTGGCCGTGGTCGCCTACCGTCAGCCCGTCACCAAGGCGGAGATCGAGGCGATCCGCGGCGTGAAGTGCGATTACTCTGTGCAGTCCCTGACGCAAAAAGGGCTGATCGTGGAGGTCGGACGCAAGGATGCGCTGGGCAAGCCGATCCTCTACGGCACGACGGACACCTTCCTGCAGCGCTTCGGCATCGAGAGCCTGGAGGAGCTGCCGCCCATGCCGGAGACGCGCTCGGAGAGCGAGGATGACGAGCCGGCGCAGGAACTGATGGTATAAGCCGATGGAAGGACTTGAACCGATGCATGAGCTGACAGAGCTTCGCGCCGAGCTGGATAGGATCGACCGCGAGCTGGTGGCGCTGTTTGAAAAGCGCATGGCGGTGTCCCGCGAGGTGGCGGCCTATAAGATGGCCCAGGGCCTGCCCGTGCTGGACGCGTCCCGCGAGGCGCAGGTGATCGCGAGCCGCCAGGCGATGCTCCGCGACCCCAGGCTGAGCGGGGCGGCGGCGGAGCTGTTCAAAACGGTGATGGCTCTCAGCCGGCGGGAACAGGAGCGAGTGATGGAGGATGAACAGCATGCTTGAGCGGCATCTCTATTTGATCGGCATGCCGGGCAGCGGCAAGTCGAGCCTGGGGCGCAAGGTGGCCAACAACCTGCGCCTGCCCTTTCTCGACCTCGACCGGCGCATCCAGGAGATTCTGAACGGAACGGTGACGGAGATCTTTGAGCGCTACGGCGAGGACGCCTTCCGCACGGCGGAGACCAACATGCTCATCCAGCTGATGGGTACCACGCCCAGCATCATCTCCACGGGCGGCGGCATCGCGATGAATCCGCTGAACCGCGAGCTGATGAAGGCCTCCGGCGCGATCATCCTGGTGGACCGGCCTCTGGAGCAGATCCTCAGCGACATCAAGCTGGACCGCCGGCCGTTGCTGGCGGAGAAGGGTCTGCCGGAGGTGGAACGCCTCTACAACGAGCGCATCGACACCTACCGCGCCACAGCGGATCTGACGATCGTCAACGGTGGGGATTATTTCTCCGGTGTGGATGTGCTGCAGAAGCTGATCACGGATCATTTCGCGGTGTGATGTTTATCTTTCAAAAAAGCTCTATGGCAGCAGGGGTTCCGCGCCTGCGGGCGCGGGCAAAGGGCTTTGCGATCGCCCTTTGCAAACCTTCGCCCGCCGTCTATGAGCTTGACTTAGATCAGTATACAATCTTCAAAACAATATAAAAAGCTCCTCCGCATGGACGACAGGTTTCGTCCTGCGAAGGAGCTTTTGCGTGTGTCGGAAGGCTTACTGCTCATGCACGCGCTTGCAGGTCATGTGCTCCGGGATCAGCACATAGCAGGCGACGCGGCTGGCCGCCTTCTCCATCTCATCATCCAGCTCCTGCTGGGTGGGATAATATTTCGCCCCGAGCAGCCGCACGTATTTGAGCGCCCGCTCGCGATCCTCCACCTTGTGCATCCGGCCAAAGATCACCACGCTGCGGAAGGTCAGCGTCCAGTCGCCGTGGGCGTGAACGCCCTCGTCCATGACGCAGAAGGACACCTTGTCGCACCGGCGGATGGCGTCCACCTTGTGGCCTTCGGACGCGCCGTGGAAGAAGAGATGGCCGCTCTCCTCGTCGTAGAGGAAATCCAGCGGCACGGTATAAGGATAATCATCATCGCCCAGGACGGCCAGCACGCCGCGCCACGCGGTGCGAAGAACCTCCCGGGCATCCTCGTCGGGCAGCAGCTGTTTGATGCGTCTCATCGGTCTGAACATAGCATGCATCCTTTCGTTATTTCTGGCTGATGATGGTGCGGTTCTTCATAAAGTAATCAACGCCGCTCCACAGGGTGATGCCGAGGACGAACACAAAGCCTGCCACGCCGAGCACGGTATCGTAAACGTGGGTCTGCGTGAGGATCAGGTAGAGGATCAGGAACATCTGGCTCACGGTTTTGATCTTGCCGAGCTGTCCCGCGGCGATCACCTTGCCCTGGCCCACCGCCACCATGCGCAGTCCGTCCACGCACAGCTCGCGGGAGAGAATCACGATGAGGCCGTAGGCGGGAAACTGCTGCGTGTGCACCAGCATCGCCAGGGCCGAGAGCACCAGCAGCTTGTCCGCCACCGGGTCGAGAAAGCGTCCGAAGTTGGTGACGAGACCCTTGCTGCGGGCCAGGTGGCCATCCAGGTAGTCTGTGAAGGCCGCGAGGGCGAACACGGCCGCCGCCGCATAGCGCCAGGCCCCCGGCAGGTACAGCAGCAGCACCATCAGGGGAATGAGGGCGACGCGGGTCAGCGTCAGCTTATTGGGCAGGTTCATACCCTTTCTCCCTTCAAATCGTAGGTTTCCGCCTCGGTGATGCGCACCTGGACGAAGGTTCCGGGCTCAGCCATGCCGGCCTGGCCGGGCGTGAAGAGAATCTCCCCGTCGGTCTCGGGCGCCTCGCGCTCGGAGCGGCCCAGCAGAAGGCCCTGGTCGAGATCCGCGCCGGTGACCAGCACCTTCTCCACGCTGCCCACGCGCAGCTGGTTGCGGCGCAGGGAGATGCCGGCCTGCAGGCGCATCAGCCGGTCGAGGCGCTCCTGCTTGACCTCCTCGGGAATCTGATCCGGGAAGGAGGCCGCAGGGGTATCCTCCTCGGCGGAGTAGGCGAAGGCGCCCAGGCGGTCGAACTCGGCCTCCTCCAGGAAATCCAGCAGGCGGCGGAACTCATCCTCCGTCTCACCGGGGAAGCCCACGATGATGGAGGTGCGCGTGGTCAGGCCGTGCTCGCGGGCCAGGCGCAGGCAGCGGCGGATGTCTCCGCTGTCGCCGCGGCGGGCCATGCGGCGCAGGATGCGGTCATCAATATGCTGGATCGGCAGGTCGAGGTATTTGCAGATGTTGCTGTTGTCTGCCATCACGTCGAAGAGACGCTCGTCCGTCTCGTCCGGATAGCAGTACAGCACGCGCAGCCACTCCACGCCGGGGATGGCGGCGGCGTCCCGCATCAGCTCAGGCAGGGCGGAGTGCTTCTGCCAGTCTGTGCCGTAGCGCGTCGTGTCCTGCGCCACGAGAATGTGCTCCTTCACGCCGCGCTCGGCGAGCAGGCGCACCTCTTCCAGCACCTTCTCCCGCGGACGGGAGCGGTAGCTGCCGCGGATAAGCGGGATGGCGCAGAAGGTGCAGCGGTTGCTGCAGCCCTCGCCGATGCGCGTGTAGGCGGTGTAGGAGGGCGTCGTCAGCACGCGGCTGTGTTCATAAAAGCGCTTCGGATCCTCGCAGCGGCACTGGCGCTCGCCTGTGGTCAGGGCAGTCTCGATCGTGTCCGCAAGGGCCTGATATTGGCCGACGCCCATCATCACGTCGATCTCCGGCATTTCCTCCATCAGCGCCTGTTCGTAGCGCTGGGTGAGGCAGCCAGTGACGACCAGCAGACGGCAGCGGCCTGTCTTCTTGTATTCAGCCATCTCCAGGATGGTGTCGATGGATTCCTCCTTGGCGGGGCCGATGAACCCGCAGGTGTTCACCATCAGGATATCCGCCTCGGCAGGATCCGCGGTGAAGGTGTAGCCGCGCTCCTGGAGTGCGCCGAGGGCGAGCTCGGAGTCCACGCGGTTCTTGTTGCAGCCGAGGGATACCATGCCAACCTTCAAGCGCTTCGCTGCCATAGAGACATCCTTTCCCATCCGTGATGCATTCAGTATACCACGAAAAGCACGCTTTGAAAAGGCAAACCCCGCGGAAAATGAGAAACGCCAGGCCATGGCTGGCAAAACAGAAAAAGCGGAGGCAGGTTTCATGCCTGTCTCCGTTAGATTTATGCCTGCACCTGATCCATCAGCTGCTCCAGCGCCTGGGTCAGCGCCTTCTCGCTGGCCGCCGCCTGTTCGCGGTCGGGGGAGGTGATGGAAATGTACATTTTCAGCTTGGGCTCCGTGCCGGAGGGCCGCACCACCACGGAGGCGTTTCCGGCGAGCAGGAATTTGAGCACGTCGGACTTCGGCAGGCCGTCCAGGCCGGGGGCGTAGTCCAGCAGACACTCGACCGCACGGCCGCCGATCTCCTTCACCCCGCAGCGGAGAGCGGCCATGATGGCCTGCATCCGCTTGAAGCCGCTGGCGCCCTCGAAGGTGTAGCTGTGCAGCGTGTTCAGGCAGTAGCCGAACTCGCTGTAAAGGTTCTTCAGCTGCTCCAGCAGGCTGACGCCCTGGGCCTTGTACCACGCGAACATCTCACAGATGAGCAGGGCAGCGTTGACCGCGTCCTTGTCCCGCACATAGGTGCCGCTGAGGTAGCCGTAGCTCTCCTCGAAGCCGAAGATGTAGTCATCCCGGCGGCCTGCCTGCTCCAGGCGGGCGATGGTCTCGCCGATGAACTTGAAGCCGGTCAGCACGTTGACGGTCTCAACACCGTATTTGGCCGCAATGCGCTCCGCCATGTCGGTGGTGACGATGGTCTTGACGCACACGGGATGGGCCGGCATGCGGCCCAGGGCGAGGCGGCGCTTGCAGACGTAGTCCAGCAGGAGCACGCCGGTCTCGTTGCCGGTCAGCAGCTGGTAGCCGCCATCCGGGTTTCGCACGGCGATGCCGCAGCGGTCGCAGTCCGGGTCGGTGGCGAGCAGCAGATCCGCGTTCAGGCGCTGGGCATACTGCAGGCCCAGCGCCATGGCCTCGCGAATCTCCGGGTTCGGATAGGGGCAGGTGGGGAAGTGGCCGTCGGGCTGCTCCTGCTCGGCGACGACGGTGACGTTGGTGTAGCCGGATTCACGCAGCGCGCGCAGCACGGGCCTCAAACCGGTACCATTGAGGGGCGTGTAGACGATGGCGGCGTCCTTGGCCACCTGCGCGTCGCCCAGGAGAGACTGTTTCTTGACCTCCTCGGTGAAGCCGGTGTACACGTCCTCCGGCACCCAGCGGATCAGGCCGCTCTGCATGGCCTCGTCGAAGGCGACGCGCCGCGGGCTGTCGAAGACGTCCAGGCGCTCGATGTGCGCGAGAATCTCGTCCGCCGCCTCGGTCGTGATCTGGCAGCCGTCCGCGCCGTAGACCTTGTAGCCGTTGTACTTGGCCGGGTTGTGGCTGGCGGTGACCATCACGCCCGCGGAGCAGCCCAGGGCGCGCACCGCGTAGGAGAGGCAGGGGGTCGGCATCAGCTGCGGATAGATCCACACGGTGATGCCGCTGGCCGCAAAGACCTCGGCGGCTGTCCGCGCGAAGGTATCTGAAAGAATGCGGCTGTCATAGCTCACGGCGATGCTGCGCTGTCCCTCGGGGAAGCGCTCCGCCACATAGTCCGCCAGGCCCTGAGAGGCCTTGGCGACGGTGTGGAGGTTCATGCGGTTGGTGCCCGCGCCGATCACGCCGCGCAGGCCGCCGGTGCCGAAGGCGAGGTCGCGATAGAAGGCGTCCTCCATCTTCGCGGGGTCATCGCACATCGCGCTGAGCTCCGCCTGAAGGCTCTGGTCGGCGCGCTCCGTCCAGCGCTGATGGAGGGCCTGGATTGCCGGGTCAGTCATGGTTGTTCCTCCTCCCGCTCATCTGTGCTGTTTCAGCCATGCGAGGTTTTTGCGAATGAAATCGACGCGCTGACGCACGCAGTCCGCGCTGCGCAGCGGGTCAGCGGGGGTGTTGAAGACGTAATCTGTCAGCCGGTCGATGGTGGTGGTGGCCACGTGCAGGCGCGTGTCGCTGGAGGCATAGTAGATGTACACGCGGCCGTCGGGCGCGGCGATGGCGCCGTTGGTGAACACGACGTTGCTTACATCGCCCACGCGCTCGCCGCGCATCGGCGCGATCAGGAAGCCGCCGGGTTCGGCGATCACCCGGGCCGGATCGTCCAGGGCTGTGGCGAAGGCATAAATCACATAGCGCAGACCGGCGGCTGTGTTGCGCACGCCGTGGGCGATGTGGATCCAGCCGCGGTCGGTCTTGATCGGCACCGCGCCTGCTCCGTTCTTGGCCTCGGTGATGGTGTGGTAGCGGCGGATGGAGGTCATGCGCTCCTCGTCGATGACGGGATGGGTGATGTCCTTGCACAGGCCAAAACCGATGCCGCCGCCGCTGCCGGTGTCGATGAAGTCGTCCATAGGACGGGTGTAGAAGGCATACTGGCCGTCCACGAACTCGGGGTGCAGCAGCACGTTGCGCTGCTGGGGCGAGCGCAGGGTCACGAGGTTCGGCAGGCGCTCCCAGGTCTTCAGATCCTTCGTGCGCACGATGCCCGCGGCCGCCTTGGCGGCGGAGAGGTCGTTCACGCTGCGGTCCTTGCTCTCGGAGCAGAACACGCCGTAGATCCAGCCGTCCTCGTGCTGGGTCAGACGCATGTCGTACATGTTGGTCTCGTCGGGATCGGTGTCCGGCAGCACCACGGGCTCGTCCCAGAAGCGGAAGCCCTGCACGCCGCTGTCGCTCTGCGCCACGGCGAAGAAGCTCTTGCGGTCGGCGCCTTCCATGCGCGCCACCAGGGTGAATTTGCCGTTCAGCAGCAGCGCGCCGCTGTTGAAGGCTGCGTTGACGCCCAGGCGCTGCATCATGAAGGGGTTCGTGCCGGGATTCGGGTCGTACATCCAGAAGGGCGGCACGTGCTCCCGGGTCAGCACGGGATAGGTCCAGCGGTCATAAATGCCGTTGTAGAAGCTGTCGCTGACACTGTTCTCCCTTGCGATCAGCACCTCATAGCGTTCGTTGATCTCCTGATACGTCATGGCTGTGCTTCCTCCTTCTTGATATGCTTTCTATGCAGGCTTACGCCTCCACGGCGTGCAACGTATAGACGACAGCTTCGGCGTCTCCCTGCTTCACGGGGATGCACAGACCGGCCTGCATCAGCTCGTCGCCGCCGGAAACCTCTTCGGTCTCCTCCACGCGGTAGTTCAGCTGCGGATCCAGGCCGCGCAGCGCCAGCATGGGCGGCAGCGTGTTGGGCAGGGAATGCTCACGGATGAAGGTCACAATGGCCTCCCGCTGATCATGGCTCACGCTCATCCAGGCAGTGTCGTTGCCCTCATAGGGCGACAGCAGTCGATGGAAGCGGCCCGTGAGGCGCGTGGTCTCGGTGGCGTGGGCGTAGGCGATCTGCCTGCGGATGTCCTCGCGCTCCGCCTCGGTCAGCTTGCGGGGATCCAGCTCATACCCGAAGCTGCCGCCCAAAGCCGCCGCAAAGCGGGCCTCGAGGGGCGTGACGCGGGCGGTCTGGTGATTCGGAACCGCGGAAACGTGGCTGCCCATGGTGGACGGCGGGAAGACAAGGGTGGTGGCGTACTGGATGCGGCAGCGGGACAGCACATCTGTGTTGTCCGAGCACCAGTACTGCGGCGAGTAGTACAGCAGGCCCGCGTCAAAGCGTCCGCCGCCGCCCGCACAGCCCTCGATTAGCACATCGGGGAAGGCCTTGGTGACGCGCTCCAGCACGCTGTAGAGGCCGAGCATGTAGCGGTGGGGCAGCTCACGCTGGCGGCTGGCAGGCAGCGCGATGGAGCCGATGTTGGTGTAGTTGCGGTTCATGTCCCACTTGAGGTAGGCCGCGCCGCTGTCCTGCAGGGTCTGGGAGACGGAGGCGACCATGTAATCCTGCACGTCCGCGCGGCTCACATCCAGGATCAGCTGATGACGGCTGCGGATCGGCTCGCGGCCCGGAATCTGCATCGCCCAGTCGGGATGGGCGCGGTAGAGGTCGCTGTCCTCGGAGATCATCTCCGGCTCCATCCAGATGCCGAACTGGAGCCCCATGGCGCGCACGCGGTCCGCCAGCCGTCCGAGGCCGCCGGGCAGCTTCCTGCGGTCGGTGTACCAATCGCCCAGGGAGGTGTAGTCGTCGTCGCGGTGGCCAAACCAGCCGTCGTCCAGCACAAACAGGTCGGCGCCCGCCTCGGCAGCGGACTGGGCGATGGCCAGCAGCTTCTCCTCGTCAAAGTCGAAGTAGGCGGCCTCCCAGCTGTTGAAGAGCACGGGCCGGGCCTGATGCACCCAGCGGCGGGGCAGCAGGTGGCCTTCCCATAGGACGTGGAAGCCCTGGCTCATGCCGTCAAGGCCGGTCTGGCTGTACACCAGCGCGGCCTCGGGCACCTGCAGGGACTCGCCCGGCTCCAGCAGCCAGGAGAAATCCTCGTCGTTGAGGCCGATGAGCATACGCGGCGTGTTGAACTGAGAATCAAACACCGTGGCGGTGAAGTTGCCGCTGTAAATCAGCGAAGCGCCGATGGCTTCACCCTGGGCCTCGGTCGTGTGCGGGCGGACCAGGGCCAGGAAGGGAGAGGCCTGGTGGGAACTGGCGCCGTTGCGGGAGCCGACACCCTGGAAGCCGGGCACCAGCGCGCGGCGGCTGATGGAGCGCTCCCGTGCCCAGGCGCCGCTGAGGGTGATCAGCTCCCACTGATCGTCCGGCAGATCCAGGCACAGGCTGTGCAGGCGGGTCACCTGCAGGGGCTTGTCGCCGGCATTGCACAGCTTCACACTGCGTACAATGGCGGGTACGTCCTCGAACAGGGTGTAGAGCAGCTCAGCCTCCAGGCCCGTGTGCGCATCGCGCAGCAGGATGCGCAGGGTTTTGCTGTCCTCGCCAAAGGTGGCGGGCAGGCCTTCCAGGCGGGGCTTGCCGTCCAGCACCTCGGCGCTCACCATGCGCAGATCCACGGCTGTGGTGCCGTCCGCGGCCACCGCGGTCAGTGCACCGGGACGGTGATCGCCCAGACCGAAGGAGGGCAATTCCTGCGGCAGGCGGCTCAGCGAGCATTCCTGCACGGTAAAGTCGCTCAGGCGCTCCACACCGGCATGGCGCGCAAGGCCGTGCGGGCAGAGCTGACGCAGGGGCGCGCCAAAATAGAGGTGGGCGAGGATGCCCTCCGGCGTCTCGACCATCACATAACTGATACAGGCGTTGCGCAGATGAATCAGATGATTCTCCCGGATGATTTCGATCATGGCGCTGCATGCCTCCTTGGGTTGTGAAGTATGAAAAATGCCTGTCGCATTCGTGGGAATGGACAGGCTTTGTCATCTGCTGCCGGGATGACTTGGATTTGCTGTGTCGTTTCGCTGCTTCGCGCAGCTGGCACGCGGCATTTCAGGATACTCAGCCATCAGCCGCGTGGATAAACAGCCTTGAGCGAGGGACACAGCTTGCCGAGATCATCCTTACTGGACGTTCGCAGCCTCTTCCACGGGGTAGACAGAGACCTTCTTCTTGTCGCGGCCCAGGCGCTCGAAGCGCACGATGCCGGCAACCTTGGCGTACAGGGTATCGTCCTTGCCGATGCCCACGTTCAGGCCGGGGTTGATCTTGGTGCCACGCTGACGGACGAGGATGTTGCCGCCCTGGGCAAACTGACCGTCGGCGCGCTTCGGGCCGAGGCGCTTGGATTCGCTGTCACGGCCGTTGCGGGTAGAGCCCATACCTTTTTTATGAGCGAACAGCTGAAGATTCAATTTCATCATGGGTGTTTCCCTCCGTTCACAATGGAAAACTGGATGTTGTGGGGATACGCTTCCTGCAGATCCCGCAGGCCCTGACACAATGCCGCGAGCAGCACCTGCGCGTCATGCGCCTGAGCGGGTTTCAGCTTCTCCGGCAACGCTACGCTGAGCCGACCGTCGCCGTCTTTCACCTGCGCCTGCACCTGACACACCGTTTCCAGGCTGTTGACGCAGTTGATCGCAAGCATGGAGGCGGCAGCACAGACGATGTCCCGACCGGCATCGGCCCAATCAGCGTGACCCCGGAGCTCATATCCTGTCCAGAGGCCATCAGGACTCCGAAACAGTTCAGCGCGGATCATCAGGCCTGCACGGCGGTGATTTCCACCTTGGTGTAGGGCTGGCGATGACCGGTCTTACGGTCGAAGTTCTTCTTGCTCTTGTACTTGCCGATGATGATCTTCTGACCCTTAACCTGCGCGAGGATCTTGCCCTCAACCTTGGCGCCCTTCACAATGGGGTCGCCCACGGTGACGTTGCCGTCTTCGCCGCACATCAGCACGTCGAAGGTCACGACGCTGTCGTCAGCCTGGTCGATTTTTTCGACGTAGATCACGTCCCCCTGGGACACACGATACTGTTTGCCACCCGCTGCAATGATTGCGTACATGAATTGCAGCACCTCCTGTTACATACTCGCCGGAATCGAGGTAGCGCTTTGCGCATTCAAAAAACCTCTTCCGAGCGGCTTACCAGCGTAATGTAACACAAATGAAGAGGTGTGTCAAGCGCTCAGAGGAGGTTTTCCTAAATTTTAAGCCATTTTCGAGGGCTTTTCGCGCGAAAGAGCGGATCAGGCTCACTGCACGAACTGCTTCCACATCAGATTGAAGAGACTGCGGCTCAGGTTGCCGATCCGGTCGTTCTTCGACGCGTTGCAGCCGTTGGTGCACAAAGCGAACACGAAGTGGGTTTCCGGGTCGTAGTAGAGGTTGCACAGCACGCTCTCCATCAGTCCCTGGTGGCCGTAGAGCATCTTTCCGCGGATCAGGTTGGAGACGCGCTCGATGTTGAGCCCGTAGGGGGAATCCACGGTGACGCTGCCCTTGCCCTTCTGGGAGGACATCATCTCCTCCACGGTTTCCGGCTGCAGGATCTGCTTGCCCCCGTACCAGCCGCCGTCACTGAGCATGATGCCGATGCGGCACAGATCGCCGCAGGTCATCCAGCAGTTGCCATAGGCGTCATTGTAGTCGTGGTCGAGGTCGATCTCCTCCGGGCATTCCTCCTTCAGCCTGTAGGAGCGCGTGATGGAGATATCACCGTTCTTCTTGTAGGTCGTGACGATGTTCTCGGGGTTCGCCAGCAGGGTCGGGTGATAGGCTGCGTCGATGCCCATCGGGTCAAAGATGAGCTCTCTTGCGGCCTCGGTCAGCCGCTTGCCGGTGGCCGCTTCGATCAGGCAGCCCTCGATGCCTGCGCCGTAGTTGTTGTAGCGGTAGACACTGCCGGGCTTCTCCTTATAGAAGTCCGACGTGTGTCGTTTCTTCACATTGAGGATCTCGCTCAGCTCCCGGTTCTTCTGCAGGCCGCCGTTGCTCTTCAGGCTGCTGGTATGGGTCATCAGGTGGCGTGCGGTCAGACCGATCTTGGGAAAGTAGGGATTGGCGGCCTTGTAGGGCGGATCGGCGAGATAGGTGCCGATGTTTTCGTCCAGATCCAGCAGATCCAGCTCCACCAGCCGCATCACGCTCAGACCGGTGACGAGCTTGGACACGGAGGCCAGCTTGAAGCAGGTGTCCTCCGTCACCTTGATCTTGTTGAACTTATCGGCCCAGCCGTAGCACTGCTGGTAGACGATCTCCCCGTCCTTCGCGACGACCACCATCCCGCCGCTGGTCCTGTATTTCTTGAAGGCCTTGCGTACGCTCTCGTCGAGCGCGTCATCCGCGCGGACAGTCTGGGGAACCAGGCAGGTCAATACAATCAGGCAGACCAAAAGGAAAGACAGATGGCGGCAGAAGCGTTTCATGGCGAATCCCTCCCGTGGACGGCGCAGCCGGCGCCTGCTGCCTGCATTATAGCACGGAAGGAAAGGTCTGCATGATGAGAGTGAGCAGAGGCGCCTGATTTTACAACTGTAAACGCGACTTATGCCTCGAACGTGTAGCCTGCGCTGCGCAGCGCTTCAATGGCTTCGGCCATCCGAGCCGCCTTCACCAGCACATAGTCCGTGTTATAGGTGGAAACGGCGAAGATCGGGATACGCCGCTCGGCGAGCAGGGAGGCGATCGGCGCGAGAATGCCGACCAGCGAGAAATCCAGCACACCCTCGATGCGCAGCGCCTGCCAGCCGTCCTCCCGTGCAAGGAGATCGGCGGGCACGGCGGCGGTGGGGCAGACCAGGGAGTTCTCCTCGTCCGTGCGGGCGAGAAAACAGAAGGGCAGAATGAGCATCTCAGGGGTGAAGTCAGGCACCTGACATACGGAGAAATCATAGGGGATTCTTTTGAGAATCATGGCAGCCTCCTTAAAGCCTCAGACAAAGAAAGACGGCCTGCCGATGAGACAGGCCGCCGGGAAGAGACGGGATCAGTAGGAGAACACGGAGACCACATAGCCCATGTTGTCCAGGGAGATGTCGGTGTCCTTGACGCCGGCCTTGCTGGTCACGCTCACATCGAACATCTCCGCGTCGCCGACGTACTGGCGCACGATCTCATACTTGAGCTCGCCGTCGCTGAACACGGCGATATGCGGGTGCTCGGTCAGGTATTCGATGTACTCCTCCATGCACATGTCCAGGGCCTTCATGGCGGCGGCGTTGCCAGGGCCCACATAGCGGAAGGCACGCAGCGTGGCGTTCACGCCGGTCTTGTAGCTCTTGTCCTGGGTGCCGGCAACGGGATAGTCGCCCTTGGGGAAGCGGAACACGAAGCCGTACTTGTAGGCGTTCTCGACCAGCCAGACGCCTTCCTCGGAGGTGAAGAAATTGCTGTCCTTCTCGTTGACGGAGGAGTCGCCGCTCTTGTAGAGGCGGATGGTGGCGGTCAGGCCGGAGTTGAACTCGCTGGTGCCGGGGTAGTTGACGTACTTCTTCGTGGCCTCGATCAGCGCCTCGTCATCGGAGTAGTTGCTCTTGAGCTTCTCCTTCCGGGCGTTGAAGAGCTTTTCCTGATCGGCGTAGGAGCGGTAGCCCTCCTGGAGCATGAAGGTCTCGTAGCCCTTCTGCACCTTGGCGGCGGTCAGCAGCTCGGTCCAGGCGTCGATGGCGGCGGGGAAGAGCTTGAGCGTGTTGGCGCTGACGCGGATCACACCGCCGGAGCGGCGGGATGCGCTCTCAAGGGTTTCCTCGCTGAAGTCGGCGGGGCGGGAATGCCACTCGTTGACCAGCAGCATGCCGTTGTAGAGAGCCTCCTGGCGCTCGACCTGCAGGGTCTGGGGCACCTCCAGCGGATAGTTGGTCAGATCCAGCACCTCCCAGCCCTGACCGGCGGGAGTCGGCCACGCGTGGTTCGCGCCGCCGGACTGCTGCTGCTGATACTGGAACTCCGCCAGCTCGGAGGCATACTGCTGCTCCGCGATCTGATTGCGGGCGCGCACCTCATCCTGGAGGGCGGTCAGCTCGGCCTGGGCCATCTCATCCGTGCGCTGCATGGCCACATAGCAGCCGACGGCCAGCACAGCGAAGAGGATCGTGAGGATCAGCACCGTGCGGAACGGATTGCCCTTGCGCTTCTTGCTCTTACTCATAGCGTGATTCCTGCCTTTCGCAGTGATTGCTTGTTCACGATGCGCGGGATAATCCCACTTCATCAAACCTATTATTCGACGTGTTTTACAAAACTCCTTCTTCTTTGAAACACTTTTTTAATGAAAACGGCACATTTATTTCTGATGTTCTTTCACCTGCATTAGATGGGGGATTCATCATTGATTTGATAAATGATTTGGTGCCGCAGAGAAATACATTATTCGGCTACTTGTCTGATTATTATAATAAAATGAGATCAAACGGACTAAGAGTCGGGGACTATCTTACAGACTGAATACGCCCGAATGGTGGGAATTGATTTTTTTGCTGAGTTATGATAGCATAGTGCGGCAGGGAAAAGGTGAGTGTGTTTTTCTTAAGGGAAAACCGTTCACTTTCAGCGCAGCGAGGAGGTGACACCATGCGATACAGCCGTGAGGATGGCTGCAGAGCGTGGCTCACCTATGCCGAGCTGCCGCCTCTGAAGCTGCGGGCTCTCCTGGAGGATTTCGGCTCGGCGGAGGCTGTCTATGACCGCGTCGTTTCCGGACGGACGGCCGAGTTCAAATCCTACTGCAATGAGAAACAGATGGACAGGCTGCTCCGACACGCAGACAAGGCCGCCATGCACGAGATGATGCAGATCATGCGCAGCCTGGACATCGGCGTGATGACCTTCGAGGACGCCATCTATCCCATCGCGCTGATGGATATCCACGATCCGCCGCCGGTGCTCTTCTACCGCGGCAATCCCGACGCCTGGAACGAGCGCTGTCTGACCATCGTGGGCTCCCGACGCGCCTCGCCTGAAGCGATCCACATCACCGAGGGGATTGCGAAGGAGCTGAGCGACTGCGGCGTCACGATCGTCAGCGGCCTGGCCTTCGGCATCGACAGCGCCGCCCACCGCGGCTGCATGGAGGGCAAGAGCCCCACGGTCGCCGTATGCGCTGCCGGCCTGGATCATGTGTATCCCGCGGAGAATCAGCCATTGGTGCGAAGAATCCTGGACAGCGGCGGCGCCCTTCTGTGCGAATTCCCTCTGGGCAGCGTCGCCTTCAAGTGGCGTTTTCCGGCCCGCAACCGGGTGCTGTCCGGCCTGAGCAAGGGCGTTCTGCTGATGGAGGCCCGCATCCGCTCCGGCTCTATGACGACCGTGCAGCACGCTCTGGATCAGGGCCGGGAGGTCTTCGCACATCCCGGCGTCGTCGGCTCCCAGTGGGCTGAGGGCACGCATCAGCTGCTGCGCGAGGGCGCGCGCTACTTCACCAGCGCCAATGATGTGCTGGAGGATCTCGGCTGGGACGCGGAAGCGTCACCCACGCCGGAGCAGAGATCGGCCCTGCCGTCCCTCAGCCAGGGACAGCTGCTGGTTCTCACGGCGCTCAAAGGCGGAGAGCTCAGCTTCGACCAGCTGGCGGAGCGCACCCACATGGAGGTGTCGGAGCTGACAGGCACCATCACCATCCTGCAATTGCTCGGATTGATCCGCGCACTGCCCGGAAAGTGCTACTGCGCGGTTTGAATCATCTTTCAACCATTTGATTCACAGACGGACGGAGGTTCCATTCATGCCCTCAACAAGAAAGCATAAGCTCATCATCGTCGAGTCCCCGGCAAAAGCCCGCACCCTGAGCCGCTTCCTCGGCCACAGCTACAAGGTCGAGGCCTCCCAGGGCCACGTGTGCGATCTGCCAAAATCGCAGATCGGTGTCGATATCGACCATGATTTTGATCCGAAATATATCACCATCCGCGGGCGCGGCGATATCCTGGCCTCGATCCGCAAGGAAGCGAAAAACGCCTCCCAGATCTACCTCGCCACAGACCCTGACCGCGAGGGAGAGGCCATCTCCTGGCATCTGGCGCACATCCTGGGGATCGACGAGAAGGAAGCCTGCCGCATCGAATTCCATGAGGTGACGAAGAAGGCCATCCAGGACGCGCTGAAGAAGCCCCGCACCATTGATATGGGCCGTGTGGACGCCCAGCAGGCCCGGCGCGTGCTCGACCGGCTGGTGGGCTACAAGATCAGCCCGCTGCTCTGGGCGAAGGTCAAGAAGGGCCTCTCCGCGGGCCGTGTGCAGTCCGTTGCGACGCGCATGGTCGTGATGCGGGAGCGGGAGATCAACGCCTTCATCCCTGAGGAATACTGGGAGATTGCGGCCCTGGCCTGCGATCCCGCGCAGAAGGGCAAGCAGACCGCCTTCCCCGTGCGCCTCACCCAGATGGGCGGCGCGAAGGCTGAGCTGAGCAACGGTGAAGCTGCCGAAAAAGCGGCCGCGGCCATCCGGAAGGCCTCCTTCAAGGTGGCCACGGTCAAGGTCAGCGAGCGGCACAAGTCGCCCGCCGCGCCCTTCACCACCTCCAGTCTGCAGCAGGAGGCCAGCCGCAAGCTGAATTTCTCCACCTCCAAGACGATGCAGGTGGTGCAGCAGCTCTACGAGGGCGTCGACCTCGAGGGCGAGGGCACCCAGGGTATTGTCACCTACATCCGTACCGACTCGGTGCGCATCAGCGACGAGGCCCTGTCGGCCCTGCGCGCCTACATCCCCGCGCGCTATGGCGCAACCTATCTTCCGGAGACGCCCAACGTCTACCGGGGCCGCGCCAACGCGCAGGACGCCCACGAGGCCATCCGCCCCACCGATGTGGAGCGCACGCCGGAGCGGATCAAGGACTCCCTGACCAAGGATCAGTTCAATCTCTACCGGCTGATCTACAACCGCTTCGTGGCCAGCCAGATGGCGCCGGCCGCCTATGAGACCATGACCGCCGAGCTGGAGGGTGACGGCCTGACGCTCCGCTTCTACGGCGAGCACAAGGTGTTCGCGGGCTTCACCGCGATCTACGAGGAGGGCAGCGACGAGAAGGAGGAATCCGTCGAGACCAACCTCCCCGCCTGGACGGAGGGAATGAAGATTTCCGTTCGCGACGTGGAGACGATTCAGCACTTCACGCAGCCGCCTGCGCGGTACACGGAGGCGTCCCTCGTGCGCGCGCTGGAGGAGAAGGGCATCGGCCGTCCCTCCACCTACGCGCCGACCATCACCACCATCACCACCCGCGGCTATGTCAGCAAGGAGAAGAAGCGCCTGTTCCCGACGGAGCTGGGTGAGATGGTCACCGGCATGATGGAACAGTATTTCTCACCCATCGTGGATATCGATTTCACCGCCGACATGGAGAACCGTCTGGACGAGGTGGAGGAGGAGAAGCTGCCCTGGAAGCAGGTGATCCGCGAATTCTACCCCTCCTTTGCCGAGATGCTAGGCGTGGCGGAGAAGGAGATCGAGAAGGTCGAGATCAAGGACGAGGTCAGCGACGTCACCTGTGACAAGTGCGGCGCAAAGATGGTCTACAAGATGGGCCGCTACGGCCGCTTCCTGGCCTGCCCGAATTTCCCCGAGTGCCGCAACGCCAAGCCCATCGTCACCTACATCGACACGCCCTGCCCCAAGTGCGGCGCCCGTCTGATGGAGAAGATGAGCACCCGCACCAAGCGCCGCTTCTATGGCTGCGAGCGCTTCCCGGAGTGCGACTTTGTCAGCTGGGAAAAGCCACTGGCGGACAAGTGCCCGAAGTGCGGCAGCTATATGATTGAAAAGCGCTCCCGCAAGGGGGAGGTGCTTCACCTGTGCGCCAACGAGAGCTGCCGCTATCGCGAATCGGTGGCGGCCGATACGGAGGCAGAGACCGAGAATGAGTGAACGCACAGCAACGGTGGTCGGCGCCGGGCTTGCCGGCAGCGAGGCCGCCTGGCAGCTGGCGGAGCAGGGAATCAGCGTCACCCTGCGGGAGATGAAACCGCAGAAAATGTCCCCGGCGCATCACTCGCCGCTTTTCGCCGAGCTGGTCTGCTCCAACAGCCTGCGGTCCGACCGCCTGACGAATGCCGTCGGCCTCCTCAAGGAGGAGATGCGCCACATGCATTCCCTGGTGATGATGGCCGCGGACGCCGCGCGTGTGCCGGCCGGCGGCGCGCTGGCGGTGGACCGCGAGCAGTTTTCGGGCTTCATCACGGAAAAGCTCGCTCAGCATCCGAACGTCACGGTCGTCCCGGGAGAGGTGACGGAGATTCCCGACGGGCCGGTCATCATCGCCAGCGGACCGCTGACGTCGGACGCCCTGGCCGAGCGCATCGCGGCGCTTCCCGGCCTGGAGACCCTGAGCTTCTATGACGCGGCGGCGCCCATCGTCACAGCCGAGTCCCTGGACATGACCAAGGTCTTTCGTCAGTCCCGCTATGGCCGCGGCGACGATTACCTGAACTGCCCGATGGACGAGGCGGAATACAACGCCTTCATCGACGCCCTGCTGACAGCCGAGACAGCGGAGGTTCACGGATTCGAGGAGACACGGGTCTTTGAGGGCTGCATGCCCATCGAGTCGATGGCGCGCAGGGGCCGTATGGCGCCTGCCTTCGGCCCGCTGAAGCCCGTAGGGCTGACCGATCCCCGCACGGGCAAGGAGCCCTTCGCGGTGGTACAGCTTCGCCAGGACGACGCCTCGGCCTCGCTCTACAACCTGGTGGGATTCCAGACCCGGCTGAAATTCCCGGAGCAGAAGCGCGTGTTCGGCCTGATTCCAGGATTGGAGAATGCTGTGTTTGCCCGCTACGGCGTGATGCACCGCAACACCTTCCTGCAGTCGCCGGGTTTCCTGAACGATCACTTCGGCTGCATCAACCGGCCGCTGACGTACTTCGCCGGGCAGATGACGGGCGTCGAAGGCTATGTAGAGAGCGCGGCCAGCGGCCTCGTGTGCGGCCTCTCCCTGGCCGCGGAGCTGCAGGGCTGCGACCTGCCCGAGCTGCCGGGCTTCACCGCCCTGGGCGCCATGGGACGCTATGTCTCGACACCCAACCGCAGCTTTCAGCCGATGAACTGTTCCTTCGGCTTGATTGACCCGCTGCCCGTGGACCGCGAGCACAAGAAGATCCGCAACAAGGCCATGCGCTATGAGGCGGTCAGCCAGCGGGCTCTGGATTATCTGAGAAAGAACTATCCCGACAGAGACACCGCCGGGACGGACGTGCAGGCCTAACGAAAGGAAGAAACCTATGAGCGCAACATTCAGAGGAACCACCATCTGCGCCGTGCGGCGCAACGGTGAGACGGCCATCGCCGGCGACGGCCAGGTCACCATGGGGGAGAGCGTCGTCTTCAAATCCACAGCCCGGAAGGTTCGCCGGCTCTACAACGGCAAGGTCGTGGTCGGCTTCGCGGGCAACGTCTCCGACGCCTTCACCCTCTGCGACAAGTTCGAGGAAAAGCTGACCCAGTGCAACGGCAACCTGGAGCGCGCCGCCGTCGCCATGGCGCAGATGTGGCGCAGCGATCAGGGCATGCGGCAGCTTGAGTCCCTGATGATCGTGGCCGATCAGACGACCCTTTTGATGCTAAGCGGCACCGGCGAAGTGATCGATCCCGACGGGGGAGTGGTCGCCATCGGTTCCGGCGGCAACTACGCGCTGGCCGCCGCGAGGGCGCTGGTGGAAAACACCGACCTGAGCGCCCACGAGATCGCCGAAAAGGCGCTCCACATCGCCGCCTCCATCTGCGTCTTCACCAACGACAACGTGATTGTCGAGGACGTCTGAGGCAGCAGGAGAAGGAAGGAGAGAAACCATGTCCGAACTGACACCCCGCGAGATTGTCCGGGAATTGAACCGCTATATCGTCGGACAGGATGAGGCCAAGAAGATGGTGGCCATCGCGCTGCGCAACCGCTATCGCCGCTCCTGCGTGGACGAAGCCATGCGCAATGAGATCAGCCCCAAGAATATCCTGATGATCGGCCCGACCGGCGTGGGCAAAACCGAGATCGCCCGCCGCCTGGCGCGCCTGGCCAAAGCGCCCTTTGTCAAGGTGGAAGCCACCAAGTTCACAGAGGTCGGCTATGTGGGCCGCGATGTGGACAGCATCGTGCGCGATCTGGCGGAGAACGCGATCCGCATGGTGAAGGAGGAGCACATCGCCCGCGTGCGTCCGCGCGCCCGGGTGCTGGCCGAGGACCGGCTGGCGGAGATGCTCGCCAATCCGCAGAACGGCAAGAACAACGCCGGCTCCAACATGATGGACTTCCTCCTGGGCCGCAAGAGCCAGGAGCCAAAGCTCTCCGAAGAGGAGCAGCAGAAGCTCAGCGGCAAGAAAGAGGATATCCGGCAGCAGCTGCTGCGCGGCGAGCTGGAGGACCGGGAGCTTGAGATCGAGGTGGAGGAGAGCGCGCCCCAGCTGGAGGTGGGCGGCAGCTCCATCAGCCTGGGCGATATGATGGGCAACATGATGCCCAAGCGCACCAAGATCCGCCGCATGAAGGTCTCGGAGGCCCGCAAGATCCTGGAGCAGCAGGAGTGCGACAAGCTGATCGACGAGGACGCCGTGCAGGAGGAGGCCATCCGCCGCGCGGAGCAGACCGGTATCGTCTTCATCGACGAGATCGACAAGATCGCCGGCCATCGCGCCGGCAGTGGCCCGGACGTCAGCCGCGAGGGCGTGCAGCGCGATATCCTGCCCATCGTGGAGGGCTCCACCGTCAACACCAAGTATGGCCCCATCAAAACGGACTACATGCTCTTCATCGCGGCCGGCGCCTTCCATGTGGCCAAGGTGAGCGATCTGATCCCCGAGCTTCAGGGCCGCTTCCCGGTGCACGTACAGCTCAACAGCCTCAGCAAGGAGGACTTCAAGCTGATACTGACCCAGCCGGAGAACGCGCTGACCCTGCAGTACAAGGCGCTGCTCGCGGTGGATCGGGTGATGCTGCGTTTCGAGGACAGCGCCATCGAGGCCATTGCGGAGGCCGCCTGCCAGGCGAATGAAAACCACGAGGACATCGGTGCGCGCAGGCTGCACGCCATCTTCGAGCAGGTGCTGGAGGATATCTCCTTCAACGCCGGGGACGAGAACATGCCGCCCTTTGAGCTGGCCATCGACGGCAACTACGTCAAAGCCCATCTGAGCGGCGAGAACAAGCCGACCGACCTGCACCGCTATATCATCTGATGCCGGAAAACCGAGGCCGTGACCCAGGATCCCCATACCTCGCGCAACACCGTGAGTCCATTCAGACCTGAACGTCCATGTACAGAGGGGAGCAACGCAGATGAAAACCATCGCAGTCATAGGCGCTGGCAATATGGGCAGCGCGCTGATCCGTGGAATGATCGATACCGGTTATGTGAAGCCGGAGCAGCTCTATGTGTGCGACCATCAGCGGGAAAAGCTGGAGGATCTTGCGATGCAGATGCCCGCGGTGAACTACTGCGAGCATGCGCAGGACGCGGCGGAGGCGGCTGACATCATCCTGGTGGCTGTCAAGCCCTACAGCATCGTGGCCCTGTTTGAGGAAATCAGCCCCTGCCTTAACGGCAAGGCCGTGGTCTGCATCGCCGCAGGCTGGGATAACCGCATGCTGCGCGAGCAGCTGGAGGGCAGGGGAGCCTCCTGGCTCCGCGTGATGCCCAACACACCGGCGCTGGTGGGCGAGGGCATGACCGCCCTGTGCGAGGAACACACGTTGTCTGACGAGGATTTCGCCTTCGTCAAGGGGATGTTTGAATCCGTCGGCAGAACCGCCGTTGTGGCGGAGAAGCTCTTCGACGCGGTTATCGCGGTGAGCGGCTCCAGCCCGGCCTATATCTACATGCTGATCGAAGCCATGGCGGACGCGGCGGTGCGCGAGGGTATGACCCGGAACATGGCCATCGAGATGGCCGCTCAAGCAGTGCTCGGCAGCGCGCTGATGGTGCTCTCAACGGGGGAGCACCCGGCCAGGCTGAAGGACGCCGTCTGCTCGCCGGGCGGCACCACGATTGACGCCGTGATTGAGCTGGAGGCCCACGGCTTCCGCTCTGCCGTCATGGAGGCCATGGAGGCCTGCGCGGCGAAATCACGAGTCATGACAAAACATTAACTTGTTTACTCACGTAACCTCTCAGGCGCTGTGCAAGCGCAAGTCATTCATTTAGGCATGGAGGCGCAAGACTGAACCTATGGACGTCCAGAAACCCTTGACCAAAGTCAATATCTACACGGACGGCGCCTGCTCGGGCAATCCGGGCCCGGGCGGCTGGGCCTGCATCCTGGAGTGCGGGCCGAACCGGAAAGAGCTGAGCGATTTCATGCCGGCAACCACGAACAACCGCATGGAGATGCTGGCCGTCATCAGCGGCCTGGGGGCCCTCAAGCGGCCGTGCGATGTCACCGTCTATTCGGATTCCAACTACGTCGTGCAAGCCTTCAACGATCACTGGATCGACAGCTGGATCAAAAAGGGCTGGAAGACCTCGACAGGCGACAAGGTGGAGAACCAGGATCTCTGGATGATTCTGCTGATGCAGACCAAGAAGCATCGCGTCCGCTTTGTGAAGGTCAAGGGCCACAGCGATCATCCGGAAAACAATCGCTGCGATGAGCTGGCCAGAGCCGCCATCCAGCATTACCGTGAAATCAACCGCACGGATCAGGAAAATTGATTTACGGCTGATCTGGTTGGGATAGCCGCAATGAAATGCGCAGGCTGAAAAGAAAAGCTTGCGCATTTCTGCTGTCACGACTATAATGGGCTTACGGGATGGATGCTGAAAACCTGGGCGAGACCGGCCTGCACGGCAGGAAAACCTTTGACAGACATCTCTGTAATTCTTCGCTAAACCATAGTTTTACGAAGAATTGGGTCAGTTTTTAGGAAAGGAGGGCGGTCGATGGCGACTGCGTCGGAGATCTATCGCACACAGATCGATTTGAAGCGGATCGACGAGATCCGGCAGATCTGCCGCGGACTGCCTTCCGCGTGCAGTGATTTTATCCGCCACATCACGGTAACGACCGGCACCTTCACGCGTCTGGCATACGCCATGGATCTGAGAACCTTTTTTGAATTCCTGCACGCGGAGCGAGCCAGGTTTGGCGTCAAGGAGCTGCCGCTGCTGGATGATACGGATCTGGCTGCGCTGACGGCTTCGGATCTGACGGCCTACACTGAATACCTCACGTATTACCTGAAGGCCGAGGATCAGGATACGGACAGCGAAAAGATCGATGAACGCAGGGTGCTGATCAACCATGATCTGGCTATCAAGCGCAAGCTGTGCTCGATCCGCGCGTTCTATGACTACCTGTTTCAGGCCCAGCGGATACCGTCCAACGTCACGCAGCTGGTGCCGCTGCCGAAGATCCACGAGAAGCCCATTCTGCGGTTGAACGCGGACGAGATGGAAAAGCTGCTGGCCACGGCGCAGACCGGCGAAGGTCTGACCGCCATGCAGCAGCGCCGCCTGGAGCATACAAAGACACGGGATTACGCGATTTTGTCCGTCTTTTTGGGAACGGGCATTCGTGTATCCGAATGCGTCGGGCTGAACCTGTCCGACATCAATCTGGATGAAAAAGCCTTTCTTGTCACACGCAAGGGCGGCAATCAGGTGATTCTCTATTTCCCGGACGACGTGATCGCGGCACTGGAGCCTTACCTCGAAGAGCGCAGGAAGATCACCACGCTGCCAGGCCATGAGGACGCGCTCTTCCTGTCGCAGCAGAAGCGGCGCATCACACAGCGGGCTGTGCAAAACCTGGTCAAGAAATACGCGGCCGTCGCTGCGCCGCTGAAACCACGTATCAGCCCACACAAGCTGCGCTCCACCTTCGCCACCAATCTCTATCAGGATACCGGCGATATCTACCTGGTGGCGGACGTCCTGGGTCACAGCTCGGTGGATACCACGCGCAAGCACTACGCCGACATGACGGACGCGAGACGCAGAATGGCCTCCGAGACGGTGCGGCTGCCTGAACCCGTGGCGCTTCCGGCTATGCCTGAAGAAGCTCCGGCAGAAACAGCGAACAAGACAGTCAGCAGGCGCGCAAAGCGTCATACGCTGCATGACCATGCTGCTGCCGAAACAGAAAACACAGCAACTACTATGTCAGAGCAACCTATCCTGGCAACCGCGCAGCGACGCAGGCGGCGTACAGATCAGCCCGATCATCCTGAGCCGATGGAAGTACAAGTCCTAACAGAGGAAAACAATACTTCTTCTGTCAGCTCCGAACAGCCGAGACGAAGGCGCAGAACCGATCACACTTCATCACCGAATCAATCAACCTGACTCCCCTACACACTTGTTAAGCTTTGTAAACAGAGAAACCAGCATGAATAGACGCAGGAGATTCCGCTCACCACGGACTCCCCTACGTCTTTTTATATCTTTTTCGGTTTTACTGTCACGCCTGAAGGCTCTCGCACTCGCGAAGCCAAGCGGCCGATTCAGCGTCGCTGGGCATCCGCCAGTCGCCGCGCGGGCTCAGAGCGATGGAACCGATCTTGACGCCGTCCGGCATGCAGTTGCGTTTGAACTGCTGATTCCAGAAACGGCGATAGAAGTTCTTCAGCCACTTGAGGATGGTCGGGCGGTCGAAATCATCCGAGAACGCCATGCAGCAGAGCTCGTAAATCTTCTTCGGCCGATAGCCAAAGCGCACAGCATAATAGAGGAAGAAGTCATGCAGGGCGTAAGGCCCGACCAGGTCTTCGGTCTGCTGGACGATGTTGCCCTTCTCATCCGGCGGCAGAAGCTCGGGGCTGATCGGTGTGTCGAGGATGCGCTGCAGCACATCCTTGGAGGCCCGGAACTCCGGCAGCTCCGCGGCGGTCGCGATGACCCAGCGCACCAGCGTCTTCGGGACGCCGGAATTCACGCCGTACATGCTCATATGATCCGCGTTGTAGGTGCACCAGCCCAGCGCGATCTCGCTCAGATCGCCCGTGCCCAGCACGATGCCGCCAAAGTCATTGGCGACGTCCATCAGCACCTGGGTGCGCTCGCGGGCCTGAGCGTTCTCATAGGTCACCGAATGATCGCTCTCATCGTGGCCGATGTCGCGGAAGTGCAGCCGTACGGCATCCTTGATGTCGATCTCCCTGGCTGTCACGCCAAGGGTGGACATCAGGGTCAGGGCACTCTGATAGGTCCAGTCGGTGGTGCCGAAGCACGGCATGGTGATACCCAGGATGTTTGTCCTCGGCTTGCCCATCAGATCCACAGCCTTGCAGGCTGCCAGCAGCGCCAGCGTCGAATCCAGACCGCCGGAGATGCCGACGACCACCTTGCCGCCGGTGATGGCGAGCCGCCGCGCCAGCGCGCTGGCTTGCATGGCGAAGATCTGCTCACAGCGCGCCTGCCGCTGTCCGCGGTCTGCCGGGATGAACGGGTGCTTGTACACGCTCAGCTGAGGCACCATACTGTCGTCCAGACAGAAATCAGCAGGCGCAAAAGCCTTGGTCTCCAGGCTGCCATAGAGCGCCGCGCAGTCGCGGAAGCTGGACTGCCTGCGCCTGTCCGCGCGGATCCGGTCGATATCGATATCCCAGGTGAGCAGGTAATCATCCGCGATGATGTCCCGGTTCTCCCCTGCCAGCGAGCCGCAGACAGCGGCCAGGCTGTGACCCGAGAAGACGAGATCGGAGGTGGATTCACCGTTGCCGGCGGATACATAGACATAGCCGCACAGGCAGCGGGCGCTCTGCTGGCTCACCAGGTCGCGCCTGTACTCGCGCTTCGCAATCAGTTCATTGGAGGCGGAAAGGTTGACGACAATGTCCGCGCCGGAAAGCGCCAGGCTGAAGCTCGGCGGCATCGGAGACCAGAGATCCTCGCAGATCTCCACGCCCAGCCGGACGCCGTCGGCGGAGACCACCAGGCCCTGCCCCATCGCCAGCCCGTCCAGGTCGTCGCAGATCAGACCGCCGTGACTTGCTTCCGAGCCCGGCTGGAACCAGCGCTTCTCATAGAACTCGCCGTTGTTGGGCAGATAGGTTTTCGGCACAGCCAGCAGCAGCGCGCCATGGGTCAGCACCACGCCGCAGTTGTACAGCGAGCCCTTTGCGCGGATGGGTGCGCCGACCACAGCGGTGAC
Organism: uncultured Eubacteriales bacterium; assembly: GCA_902790495.1. GTDB lineage: Bacteria > Bacillota > Clostridia > Christensenellales > Aristaeellaceae > RUG11272. The sequence goes on along the minus strand of CADASK010000001.1, from coordinate 73,427 downwards.
CCCCTCCGGGCAGCCGTCCGCCAGCGCGCGGAGACCGTCGGCGGCGTCGGAGATCAGCGTCTGCTGAAAGAACAGATCGCCGCAGGTATAGCCTGTGAGCGACAGCTCCGGAAAGATCACCAGGGACGCGCCGGTCTCCCGCGCCTCCCGCAGCTTCTCAAGGTGCGCTTGCACATTTGCGGCCACGTTGCCGAGGTGAAGATGCGGCACGGCCGCGGCAGCTCTAACAATGCCTTGCATAGCCAAGTCTCCTTCCTGATCAATGGGTTCTTGCGTCAACCGAGGTGCAGCATGTGAACGCGGGGCCTTCCGTCTTGGCTGATCTCCAGTACGAGCATGCGGCCGTCCTGCGCAGCGCCGGGATTGAGCAGAAGGGCAGAGCGCATCTCCATCAGCGGCTCATGCGTGTGGCCGAACAGCGCAATTTGGCATCCTCTATCCCGCGCCGCGTCGTTGAGGTAGCTCAGCGTGGTCTTGACGCTGTAATGGTGGCCGTGGGTCATCAGGATTCTGCAGCCGCTGATGTCCAGCGTCTCGTCGTCCGGGTAATCCCCGAAGAAATCGCAGTTGCCCCGCACCTGCGCCATCTCGGCCTTCTCGTTCCTGTCGTAGATCAGCGGGGCGATGCTGTCCATGTCCCGCGCGCCGTCTCCGCAGTGCAGATACCAGTCCGCGGTGCCGTAGCGCTCCCAGCCCGTCTCCAGTAGCCTGCGCAGGCTCACGCGGTCGCCGTGGCTGTCGCTGAAGACAAAGATTGTCATGCGCCGTGCAGCTCCTTCAGGATTTCACGCATGGCCGCGCAGGCTCGCGCCCGGTGTGACACGGCGTTCTTTTCCTCCGCCGTCAGTTCGGCGAAGGTCTTCTGCAGCGGCTCATAGAGGAAGAGCGGATCGTAGCCGAAGCCGCCCGTGCCGCGGCGCTCGTGGAGAATCATGCCGGGGCAGATGCCCTCCGCGGTCAGCGGCTCCTTGCCGGGTCTGGCGATGGCGATAACGCTGTGGAAGGCGGCCGCGCGGTTCTCCACACCCTCGAGCTTGCTCAGCAGCTTGTCGTTGTTGGCCTCGTCGTCCCCGTGATGGCCGCAGTACCTCGCGCTGTAGACGCCGGGCTCGCCGCCGAGGGCGTCCACCGTCAGGCCGCTGTCGTCGGCGATGGTCGGCAGCCCTGTCGCGTCGCACACAGTCTGGGCCTTGATCACGGCGTTGCCCAGGAAGGTATCGGCGTTCTCCTCAATCTCCGCGTCGAAGCCCGCGTCCTTCATGGGGATCACCTTGTACCAGTCGCCGAAGATATCCTGCAGCTCGCGAATCTTGTGCGCGTTGCCGCTGGCGGCCAGCAGCAGGGGCTTGGCGCACATAAGCGCCGCATCCTCGCCGAGGGCGTCCCGCTGCGCCTGCATCAGGGAGCGGATGCCACGGTCAGCCAGCGCTGTCAGCTGCGCCAGCTCCGCTGGGCTGAAGGCTCTCCCCTCGCCCGTTCCCTGCAGCTCGATGAATTCGCCCTTCTCATTCATCACCACATTCATGTCCACCTGGGCGCGGCTGTCCTCCTGGTAGCAGAGGTCGAGGCTCGGCGTGTCGTCCACCAGGCCCACGCTCACCGCCGCCACCTGGTGCCGCAGCGGCGAGGCCAGCAGCTTACCGTCGCGGATCAGCTTGGAAACCGCGCAGGTGAGGGCCACCATGGCGCCGGTGATGGAAGCCGTGCGCGTGCCGCCGTCCGCCTGCAGCACGTCGCAGTCGAGGGTGATGGTGCGCTCCCCCAGCGCCTGCATGTCCACAGCCTGCCGCAGGGATCTGCCGATCAGCCGCTGGATCTCCACGCCACGGCCATCCTTCTGCACGCCGTCACGGCGTTTCCGGGTGCCGGTAGAGGCGGGCAGCATGGCGTACTCCGCTGTGACCCAGCCCTTGCCCTGGCCCTTGCGCCAGCCGGGCACGCTCTCCTCCACCGACGCGGTGCAGATGACCTTCGTGTTGCCGGTGGAAATCAGGCAGCTCCCGGCTGCCGTGGCGACAAAACCTGTCTGAATCGTGATGGAGCGGCCCTCATCGGCCGCGCGTCCGTCGATGCGCATATACAGTCTTCCTCATTTCATTTTTCAAAATAGTCTTTAAACTCTTTACTATATATTATATCATTCACTGTATCTAAATGCTCTGCAGCATAATACAGCATCTCTTCTGTGTAATCCATTGATTTTTGATAGCCCATTATATAGCCGATGTAAAAGGCGAGCAACTCATCATCATTCATCTTATATGGTATATCATCGACCTCTAAAGAATCTATTGAATAAAATGCTGTATATGAGAGATCTTCACCTCGAATCCTGTTGATTGTTGTCTGTGCTTCTTCAAGCACGTTTTTCTTTGCTATTGCTAACGAAATTGTAAAGATCAGACAAATTAGAAGTCCGATGGTTACTATTCTTTTCATTTATCTAATACTCTCCTTCAATGCTACGAAAGCCGGATTCGTATTTATTACCATTTAGGTCTATATATGCTTCCGGCCCGCAGATGTCATCCTCCGCGTGATGCTCCACAGCGGCCATGTCCTTGGGCAGATTGTAGGGCAGTCTGCCCTCCGGCATACGGCTGCCGAACAGCGTGTCCATCAGGACTACCGTGCTGGCGCCAAAGTCCAACAGCACGGCGTCCGCCAGCGGCTCCCATTCTGCGGGCACCAGTGGGTTGTGCATCCGCATGGACACGATGACAGGCTTCTCCCCCATGGCTTTTCTGGCTTCGATCAGGTTGTTCAGATCGCTCTCGTTGTAGGCGTGGCTGGTCTTGCCGCGATAGCTGCGGTTCGCGCTCGCCTCGCGGAAATCGCCGCCCGCGATGGAGGTTTCCCGGGCCTCCGTGGCCGTGTAGGGGCGGTACTGCAGCTGGATCGGCAGATAGCCGCTGCCCGTGGCCTCCCGCTGGGCCTTCAGATAGCCTGTGCCGACTGTCAGCGGGCTCTCCATCCGCACCAGGGCCACATCCGCTTCGGCGGGATTCGTCACGCGGCTCATCCACGGCGACAGGTCCTCTGCAAAGGGATGCAGATCACACGCTTCCATCCAGGTGCGGAAGAAGACGGGATGGCGCTCGTAGTGCCGCTCCGGGATGAACACCCGGATGCCCCGCCGCAGCGGCAGGGTGTGGTTGCTGTTCTTCAGCAGCACCATGGATTTCGCCTGCGCGGCGAGACCAGCCTTGACGAACTCCGCCTGACCGACGATGCGCCTGCTCTCCTCCGGGTCCAGGTAGGGATTCTCAAACAGCCCCAGCCGGAAGATGCCGGTCAGCAGCCGGGTGGCGGAGAGCTCCATGCGCTCGCGCATCCACGCTTCGCCGAAGCGCTCGTCGCCGATGCGCCAAGCCTCCAGGATGGGCGCGGCGTCGTTGTTGCCGCCGAACTGATCCGCGCCGTTGAGGATGATGCGCAGATGACGTTCCGCCTCGCTCAGCTTCTCGACACCATAGCAGCGGGGCCCAAAGCTGTCCATCTCGGTCAGCGGGTCGCCTGTGATGCCCCAGTCCGTGCAGACCACGCCGTCGTAGGCGTACTTCTCGCGCAGCAGATCGTGCAGGATGTAGTGGCTGTAGGAGTTGCCGACGTTCTCCCCGTCCTTGGTGTCGAAGTTCCAGGAGACTGTGTAGTAGGGCATGACAGCTCCGGCACAGCCGGTCGGGCCGTCCAGCCGGAAAGCGCCCTCGGTAAAGGGACGCAGGTGCTGCTCCTTCATCTGGGCTGGATAGACCGCGAAGCAGCCGAAGCCATAGTGGGCGTCGCGGCCGCCCTCGCCGGTGCCGCCGCCGGGCCAGTGCTTCACCATGGTCACGACACTGTCCTTGCCCCAGCCGTCGGGCGCGCCTTCCGTCGTCTGCATGCCGTCGCAGTAGGCCTTCACCAGCGGGATCACCTTCTCCGGGTCGCTGCCGAGAGTGTCTTCCAGGCGCATCCAGCGCGGCTCTGTGGAGAGGTCAATCTGCGGGCCGAGGGCCGTGGTGATGCCCAGCGCGCGGTATTCCTTGGCCGCCACCTTGGCGAAGGCGCGCACCAGCTCGGGATCCGCGGCCGCCGCGAAGCCGATACCCTCCGGCCACTTGCTCACGTCCTGGCCGGAGGTCTTGAACTCCGCGCTGGCCTCATCCGCACCGTGACGCGGGTCGGTCGAGATATTTACCGGGATGCCCCAGGGAGCCTGCTCGCAGAAGCGCTGCAGGGCGTTGCTCCACCGCGCCGAGATCTCCGCACTGTCCACCCGCATCTGCAGAATGTGGCGGATATGATCCCGCTCGAGAAAAGCCTTTTGCCCGTCGGAAAGTGCCCAGGGGGCAGCGCCGCTCTCCTCGTAGGGCTTGCCGCCATAGGTGTCGGCGAAGGGCATTCCCCTGCGGAAGGGCACCGACTGGTGGGAGGAGTAGAGCATCAGCCCGGCGATCTCCTCCCGTGAGAGACGCGAGGCCAGGTCTTTGGCGCGCTCCTTCGCCGGAAGCCGCCAGTCCTCATAGGGCAGCAGCTTGCCTGTGCGGGCCAAATCCTTGAAGACACAGCCGTCCTGTTCAATTAAGGCCGTGGCCGCGTCTCCCAGGCCGAGCACAGGCCCGCGGTCCTGGACGACCGCCTCATACTCCGCGTGTTTTTCCCTGCGATAAGCCATCTAACGCACCTCCTGCGTGGGGTTTCCCGGATCAGATTCCTTGTATGTAGTATAAGGCATTTGCGGCGAGGATGCAACCTGAAATGCGGGCGCTTTTACGATACATCCGGCTCACTGATTCCGGATAGCGCAACGCTGACGGCGCACCTTCGCGCACGCAAAAACACACCCTGCCAACATGACAGGGTGTGTCTGTAAGGATCAGTGTCTTCGCATTACTTGGTCTCAGCAGGCTTTGCGGCAGTCGCGGGAGCTGCGGGAGCCGGAGCCGCGGGCTTGGCCGCAGCGGCTGCCACGGGCTTCGGAGCGGGCTTCTCGACCGGCAGCGCCATGCGAGGATCGCGCTCCTTCTCGCGCACCTCCAGACGGATGCACTTCTTCGGGCACTTCGACGCGCAGACACCGCAGCCGGTGCAGGCGGCGTTGACCACATGGGGCTTGCGGGGTTCGCCGGCGATGGCGCCGAACTCGCAGTTGCGCTTGCACATGCCGCAGCCGATGCAGGCATCGCGGTTGATCTCGGCCACGAGGCGATCCTCGAAGGCCGCCCACATCGTGTGGGTCGGGCAGGCCTCGGCGCACATCATGCAGTGACGGCACTTGCTGTGATCGATCACGGGCACATTGTTGACCATCGTGATCGCGTCAAACTTACAGGCTTTGACGCACTTCTGGCAGGCGATGCAGCCAATGTCACACACGTCGCTGACCTTCTTGCCCAAGTCGGTGTTGTGGCAAAGCGGATCGACGCGCTGGCTCACGGGGCGGATCTTCAGCACATCGCGCGGACAGGCTTCGACGCACTTGCCGCAGCTCTGGCACTTGTCCTCGTCCACCACGGCGATGCGGCGGGCCTTGTCGATGTGAATGGCATCAAAGGGACAGGTCTTCTCGCAGGTGCCCAGGCCCAGGCAGGCAAAGCGGCACTTCTTGTCGCCGTCCTGCACGAGGGTGGCCGCCACGCAGTCCTGGATGCCGGCATAGCTGAAGGAGGGACGGCAATGGTCGCTGGTGCCGTGGCACATCACGCGCGCCACCGTGCGCTCGGTCGCGCCGACCTCGATGCCCATCACCGCGCCGATCTTGGCGGCGACAGCGCTGCCGCCCACGGGGCAGGCGGTCACCGGCGCTTTGCCGCTGGCGATGGCGTCCGCGCAGCCGTCACAGCCGGGATAGCCGCAGCCGCCGCAGTTGGCGCCGGGAAGGCATTCGCGCACGGCGTCCCGGCGCGGGTCAGAGGGAACAGCAAACACCTTGGAGACCCAGGTCAGCAGGAGTCCGAGCAGGACACCCATGCCGCCAAGGACAACTACAGCCCATACTATATTCATCGTGGTGTCCTCCTTAAATCAGGCCGCCAAAGCCCATGAAGGAGATGGCCATCAGGCCCGCCATGATCAGCGCGCCGGGGAAGCCCTGCATCCACTTGGGCATGTTGGACAGCTCCATGCGCTCGCGGATGCCCGCCAGCAGGAGCAGCGCCAGGGTGAAGCCGAGGGCGGAGCAGCATCCGCTGAAGGTGCTTTCCAGCAGGTTGTATCCGTCCGTGATGTTGTTGATGGCCACAGCCAGCACCACACAGTTGGTGGTGATCAAGGGCAGATAGACGCCCAGGGCCTGGTAGAGGCTGTAGGACATCTTCTTCAGCGCGTTTTCCACCACCTGCACCAGCACGGCGATCACCAGGATGAAGGCGATGGTCTGCAGGTACTCCAGATGAAGCGGCACCAGCAGGAAGTTCTGCACGAGCCAGGTAAAGAAGGAAGCGATCGTGATGACGAACGTCACGGCCAGGCCCATGCCCAGCGCGGTGTCCACCTTCTTGGAAACGCCCAGGAAGGGGCAGATGCCGAAGAACTGGCACATGACGTAGTTGTTGACCAGAATCTGGCCGATCAGGATGACAAAGAAGGTACTCACGCCAGCTCCTCCTTTCTCGCCTGATTGTGGCGTCCGATGGCCGCCTTGATCATGTTGACCAGGATCAGCAGGATGCCGAGGGTGATGAAGCCGCCGGGCACCTGGTTCATGATGGCCATGGGCTGATACGCCTCGGGCATCAGACGGAAGCCGAAGATGGAACCGGAACCGATCAGCTCACGGATGCAGCTGAGCAGGGTGATGGCCCAGGTGAAGCCCAGGCCCATGCCCAGACCGTCGCCGATGGCCTGGATCGGCGGGTTCTTCGCCGCGAAGGACTCGGCGCGGGCGAAGATGATGCAGTTCACCACGATCAGCTGGATGTAGGTGCCCAGCGCCGCGCGCAGCGACGGCAGGAAGGCCTGCATCAGGAGGTCAATCATCGTCACGAAGGACGCGATGATGACGATGTAGGAAGGAATGCGCACCTTGTCCGGGATGATGTTGCGCAGCATCGAGATGAACAGGTTGGAGAACACCAGCACCACCGTGGTCGCAAGGCCCATGCCCACGCCGTTCATGGCGGCAGTGGTGATGCCCAGGGTCGGGCACATGCCCAGCATCAGGGTGAAGGTCGGATTCTCGTAGATCAGACCGTTGAGGAACGCGCCAAGGAAGGTATCTTTCTTAAGCATGCTTCTTCACCTCCCCAAAGCATTTCGGCATGGTGTAGCGGTCGATCAGCGGGGTTAGCACGTTCATGAACAGGATGGCGAAGGAGGTGCCCTCCGGATAGTTGGCGTAGGCGCGGATCACAAAGGTGAAGATACCGCAGCCCAGGCCCATCAGGATGCGTCCCTTCCGGCTCAGCGGGCAGGTCGCGTAATCCGTCGCCATGAAGAAGGCGCCCAGCATCAGGCCGCCGGCGAAGATCTCCTTCACCGCCAGCTCAAAGTTGAAGCCGCTGGTCAGCAGGTACAGCACGAACACGGTGCCGATGAAGCAGGCCGGGATGCGCCAGTCGATGATCTGGCGGATGATCAGGTACGCGCCGCCCAGCAGCAGGGCGATCTTGCAGGTCTCGCCGAGGATGCCGGGCACGTTGCCCAGCAGCAGATCCATGAATTTCACCTGGGAGGGATCGGCCGCCATCAGGGCCAGCGGGGTCGCGCTGGAGATGGTGTCCACACCGCCGCAGTAAACCGTGTTGGGATAGCTTGCCACCAGGCCGCCCCAGCTGATGAACAGCACGGCGCGGGCCGTAAGGGCAGGGTTCATGAAGTTGGAGCCGATGCCGCCGAACATCTGCTTGACCAGCAGGATGGCGATGACGCCGCCCACCACGGGGATCCACCAGGGCGCGGTCGCCGGCAGGTTGTAGGCCAGCATGAGGCCCGTCACCACGGCGCTCCAGTCCCCCACCGTGCTCTTATGGCCGGTGATGAGCTGGTACAGGTATTCTGTCAGGACACAGGTGAGCACCGAGAAGCAGATCAGCTTCAGCGCGGCTGCGCCGAAGAGGATCACGCTCGCGATGCCGGCAGGGGCCAGCGCAAGGCAGACCTCCTGCATAATGTTCTTCGTGCTTGCGCGGTCGCGCACATGAGGCGAAGGAGTGATTGTCAAGTGTCTCTGCATCGCCTTACGCCTCCTTCTTCTCTTTTTCGTTCGCAGCCTTTTCCGCCGCCAACTGGGCCGCCTCGGCTGCCGCCTTGGCCGCCGCCGCCTTCTTGCGGGTGTTGATGACCTTCTTGCCCATGCGGAAGGACTGGGTCAGCAGGCGCTTGGCCGGGCACACGTAGGTGCACGCGCCGCACTCGATGCAGTTCATCACACCGGCCTTCTCGGCATCGTCATAGCGCTCGTGGCGGATGTAGCTGTCCATGCGAGAGGGCGCAAGCCGCATCGGACAAGCGTCCAGGCAGCGGGCGCAGCGGATGCAGGAGGTCTCCTCGGGATAGATGGACTCCTTGCCCAGCGCCAGGATGCCGGAGGTGCCCTTGGTGACCGGGCAGTCGGTATCCTTGAAGGAGATACCCATCATCGGGCCGCCGCTGATCAGCTGCTTGCAGGAGGGCAGGGTGCCGCCGCAGGCCTCGAACAGGGCCTTGACTGGGGTGCCGATGCGCACGAGGAAGTTGCCGGGGTTGTTCACCAGGCCGCCCACCGTGGTCACGCGGCGAACCAGCGGAATGCCCATGCGGATGGCCTGATCGCAGGCGAAGACGGTGCCGACATTCAGCACCACGCAGCCCACGTCGATCGGCAGACCGCCCACGGGGACCTCACGCTTGGTGATGGCGTAGATCAGCTGCTTCTCACCGCCCTGTGGATAGCGCACAGGCAGCGCCTGGACACGCAGACCCTCGACGCCGCTGCAGGCGTCGGTCAGGGCGGAGATGGCGTCCTTCTTGTTGTCTTCCACGCCGATCACGGCTTCCTTGACACCGAAGGCCAGCATCAGCAGGCGGACGCCGTCCACGATCTCGCCCGTATGCTCCAGCATCAGGCGGTGATCCGCTGTCAGGTAGGGCTCGCACTCCGCGCCGTTGATGATCAGCTTCTCGATGGACTTGCCCGCGCCGGGGGTCAGCTTCACCTGGGTCGGGAAGGTCGCGCCGCCCATGCCCACGATGCCCGCGTTGCGGATGATCTGCTGGGCTTCCTCGGCGGTCAGGTTTTCCGGATGCTCGCTGGGATGGAGCTCCACCCATTCATCCTGGAAATCGTTGTCGATGGTCACAGCGGGCACTGTCGCGCCCGAGGCCAGCTTGCAGTTTCCGACCTCCACCACCGTGCCGGAGACCGACGCGTGCACCGGAGCGGACACAAAGCCCGCCGCCTCACCGATGACCTGGCCCATCAGGACGTGATCGCCCTTCTTGACCGTCGCGGTTGCCGGCGCGCCGATATGCTGGCTCAGCGGGATAATGACGCGCGAAACGGCAGGCAGCTCCTGAATCGGATTGCCGCTGTTCTCCGCTTTGCCGTTCAGACCTTCCCGCGGATGAATTCCGCCGGGAAACAAACGTGCTCCAAACAAGGAGACACTCCCCCTTCCCAAAGTGACAAGACAGGCGCGCAAAGGAACGCGACCTGTTCATGACTGAGATTCACAAGAGGTATTATAGCATAGATTTCCGCCGTTCGTATACCCCTGTCATGATTTTTTAGCACTTTTTTTGTTCCGAAAAGCACAACAGCGCGCCATTCTGTGAAAATACCGTCTCATCGCCCCGGCTTTCCTTGCGGCCACGAAAGCAATCCATCAAATGTTTATCTTTCCGTCATTGTTTCTTTTTCAAATTGTTACATTCTTGCATCGCTCTGTCCACAAGTGTTCTGAAGCTGAGTTCTTTTTCTGTATCCATCGTTGTCTGCCGCCGGCACCGGTGGTATAATGCAGACGCATGCTTTTCTTCATTAGAAACGATGCGGAAAGGAGTCTCCTGGATGACTGTATTGGAACGGCTGTCCTCAGGTCCGGTCTACCTGATCTGCGGCGGCATTATCACTTTCGTTGCCGTGGTGTGCGTCGTCTTTCTTGTCCGTGCCTGGCGCATGGGCAAGGCCATCGGCATGGATCCGCAAAAGATGAAGCAGGCTGTCACGGCCTCTGCTACCTTCTCCGTACTGCCGAGCGTGGGCATCCTGCTCGGCGTTATCGCCCTGTCCGGCTCCCTCGGCGTGCCGTGGCCCTGGCTGCGGCTCTCTGTCATCGGCGCGCTGCACTACGAGACTCAGGTGGCCGCGGCCGCGGCGGAGCAGGTCGGCCTCGCCGAGCTGTCCGGCAGCCTGATGACGCCGCAAGCCTTCGCCACCATCGCGCTGCTGATGAGCCTTTGCATCATGTGGGGCATGATCCTCTCGACCCTGTTCAACAGCCGGTATTTGAAGCGCCTGCGCGGGAAATCCGCAGATGCTCCGGAGGGGGCGAAGAAGCAGGGTGGCTTTGGGGATCTCGCCATGTCCGCCATGTTTGTGGGCATGGTCAGCGCCTACATCGGCAGCTACATCGGCGATTTCGTCTCCGGCGCGGGAAAGCTTGCCTTCGCGGGCAGCTGGACGCCGCTGGCTGTGGCCGCTGTGTCCGCCGCCGTGATGGGTCTGCTGACCTGGCTGGCCGAGAAGAAAAATCTGCGCTGGCTGGACAGCTTCTCCATCGCGGGCAGTATGCTCGTGGGTATGCTGGCCGCCGTGCTGATCGGAAAGTGAGGGATGCGCAATGGAAAACCGTGAGCAGCAGCTGCAGCAATACATGCGCGGCACCCACCGGCTGGGACGTCTTGTCTCGGTTGTGACGCTGGTGCTTCTCCTGGGCGCGCCCTTTCTCATCGGCGCGTACCTGGGCGCGATGCCCGATCTCGGCGCGGTGGCGCGGGGCTTCGTGGCCGTCGGCCTGGTGTGGACCGTCTCCAGCGTGGTGGAATTCCTGGTGTACACACCCATGCTGGGTGCGGGCGGGAGCTACCTCGCCTTCATCACCGGCAACCTGATCAACATGAAGATCCCCTGCGCCATCAACGCCAAGGACATGGTCGGCGCGAAGAGCGGCACCACGGAGAACGAGATCATCTCCACTCTCTCCATCGCCACGTCGTCGCTGGTCACCATCCTCGTGCTGGCCCTGGGCGTCGCGCTGCTGACGCCGCTGCGCCCCGTGCTGCAGAGCGAGACTCTCGCGCCCGCCTTTGCCAACGTGGTGCCTGCCCTGTTCGGCGCGATGGGCTATAAGTATTATCGGCAGAATTTGCGTCTGGCCGCCGTGCCGCTGGTGATCATGTCCATCCTCTTCATCTTCGTGCCGAGCCTCACTTCTTCCACCAGCATGATGATCATTCCCAGCGGGGCCATCGCCATCGGCCTGGCCTGGCTGGAGTACCGCCGTCACATCAAGGAGGGCCGCGTATGATCATTCTGTATATCATCCTGGGACTGCTGGGGCTGCTCCTGCTCCTGCTGCTGATCGCCGTCGTGCGCACGCTGCTCACGCCATCCAGGAAGAGCACCTATGTGCCGAATCCCGATCCCAAGCGCGCGGAAGCCTACGCCCGGACGCTTTCCAAAATGCTGCAGTACGAGACCGTTTCTGTGGCGGAAACCAACCAGCGCGAGAAGTTTCTCGGCTTTCACAAGCTGCTGGAGGAGCTGTTCCCCCTGGTGCACAAGCATTTGGAGAAGACGGAGATCGACGGCAACCTGCTCTTTTATTGGAAGGGAAAGCGTCACGACAAGCCCATCGTGCTGATGAGCCATCAGGACGTGGTGCCGGCGGAAGGCGTCTGGGAACACGGGCCCTTCTCCGGCGACATCGCCGACGGCAAGGTCTGGGGCCGCGGCGCGTCGGATACCAAGTGCTCGGTCATGGCCTTCTTCCAGGCGGTGGAGGAGCTGCTGGCCGACGGCTATGAGCCGGAGAACGACGTCTACCTCTCCTCCTCCTGCACCGAGGAGTGGAACGGCGGTGGCTGCCCGAAGCTGGTAGCCTTCCTCGAAAAGCGCGGGGTTCGCCCCTGGCTGGTGGTGGACGAGGGCGGCGGCATCATCACCGAGCCCATCGGTGGCATCGAAGGGAACTTCGCCATGGTCGGCGTGTTTGAGAAGGGCAAAGCGGACGTCAGGTTCACCGCCCATTCCAACGGCGGCCACGCCTCCGCGCCCAGGAAGAACTCCCCCGCTGCCCGCCTGGCGGATTTCATCCATTACATCGAGCATCACCGGGTGTTCCGCCGCAAGATGCCGCCGGAGGTCGCCGCGATTTTCAAGGCCCTCGCGCCTTACGCCTACTTCCCGCTGAAGCTGGTGTTCGGCAATCTGTGGCTCTTCCGACCGGTACTGCTGCAGGTGCTGCCGATGCTCTCCGACAAGGCTGGCGCCATGATCCAGACCACCATCGCCTTCACCATGCTGAAGGGCTCCGACGCCTTCAACGTGATGCCGCAGGAGGCGACCCTCGGCGCGAACATGCGCTTCATACCTCACCAGCGCATGGCGGAAAGCCTGGCCATCGTGCGAAAGATTGCCGAGAAGTATCAGCTGGACATGGAGGTGTTCAGGTCCGGTGACGTGTCCAACGCGACGGACATCCACGGCGAGGCCTTCCAGACTGTCCAGCGCGTGATCGCCGAAGCTTTCCCCGGCTGCCCCAGCAGCCCCTACGTGATGATCGGCGCGACCGACGCCCATTTCTACGAGCGCATCTGCGACAGCGTCGTCCGCTTCGCGCCGGTGATCTACGGCGCGGAGCAGCTGAACAGCATGCACGGCCTGAATGAGAACATTGAGTACAACTGCCTGCCCGGCGCCGTGGATTTCTACAAGCATCTGATCGAAGCTGTGAAGTGATATGATTATCAATAAGATTGCCAGATCTAAACGCATGCCGCGAAGGGGTCCCGGGGGCGATCGCAAAGCCCCCAGGTCGGCCCGCAGGCCGAAACCTTTTCGGCAAAGATGAAGCATTTAAGTGAAAAAAGTATGAAAGAATAGGCAATAGAAAACCCGTCCGTCAGCGCCCTGTGAAGGAACGTTGGCAAACGGGTTTTCATATTGTACTGGTAAAATCAGGCCTGGGGCCCAGTGACGGTCGCCTTGATGCGGCGCACGCCGGCGGAGGAGCTCTCCTCCTTCTGGATCTTGAAGTGGCCCAGTTCGCCGGTATGCTCGGCATGGGGGCCGCCGCAGATCTCGAAGGAGAAATCACCCATCTTGTAGGTGCGGACGCGGTCGCCGTACTTGCTCTCGAACAGGCCGATAGCACCCTTCTCCTTGGCCTCGGGCACGGTCATCTCCTCGCAGACCACGGGCACGTCGGCCTCGATCGCCTCGTTGACCAGCTTCTCGACCTCGGCCAGCTCCTCCTTGGTCACCTTGCGGCCGAAGGAGAAGTCAAAGCGCAGACGCTCGGCGGTGATGTTGGAGCCCTTCTGCGCCACCTCGTCGCCCAGCACCTTGCGCAGGGCCGCGTGGAGCAGGTGGGTCGCGGTGTGCAGACGCGCGGTCTCCACGGTCTGGTCGGCCAGGCCGCCCTTGAACTTCTGGTCGGCGCCCTGATGGCTCAGCTCCTGATGCTTGCGGAAGTTCTCCTCAAAGGAGGGCAGATCCACCGTCAGGCCGCGCTCGCGGGCCAGCTCTTCGGTCATCTCGATTGGGAAGCCGTAGGTGTCATAGAGGTGGAAGGCGCTTAGGCCGTCGATCACGCCGTCCTGCACGCGGCTGGCCACCTTGTCGAATTCCTTCTCGCCCTGACGCAGGGTGCGGGCGAAGCGGCTTTCCTCCAGCTTGAGCTGCTCCAGCACGAAAGCGCTGTTGCGGTCCAGCTCCGGATAGGGCCCCTTGTACTGATCAATGATCACCTTGGCGATCTCGCAGGTGAAGCCCTCGGGCATGCCCAGCCGCATGCCGAAGCGCACGGCGCGGCGGATCAGGCGGCGCAGGATGTAGCCCTGGTCCGTGTTGGAGGGAGACACGCCGCGGTCGTCGCCGAGGATAAAGGTGGCGGTGCGCATATGGTCGGCAATGATGCGGAAGGCGCGGGTGGTCTCCTCGTCCTCGCCGTAGGTCTTGCCGCACAGCTCACTGATGCGCGCCAGGATGCCGGTGAAGGCGTCGGTCTCATACACCGTCTTCTTGCCGGTCAGCACGCAGATCGTGCGCTCCAGGCCCATGCCGGTGTCCACGTTCTTCTTGGCCAGCGGGAGGAAGGTGCCGTCCTTCTGCTTATTGTACTGCATGAAGACGTCGTTCCAGATCTCCAGGTAGTGGCCGCAGGAGCAGGCGGGCGAGCAGTTCGGGCCGCAGGCGGGCTTGTCGGTGATGATGAACATCTCCGTGTCGGGGCCGCAGGGGCCGGTGATGCCGGCGGGGCCCCACCAGTTGTGCTCCTTGGGCAGATAGAACAGGTGATCCTCCTTCACGCCCATGGAGCGCCAGATGGCGTAGCTCTCCTCGTCGCGCGGGCAGTCCTCGTTGCCCTCGAACACGGTGAAGGCCAGGCGGTCCTTGTCCAGGCCCAGATATTCAGGACTGGTCAGGAACTCCCAGGACCAGGTGATGGCTTCCTTCTTAAAATAATCGCCCAGGGACCAGTTGCCCAGCATCTCGAAGAAGGTCAGGTGGCTAGCGTCGCCCACCTCGTCGATATCGCCGGTGCGGATGCACTTCTGCACGTCCGTCAGGCGGGTGCCGGCGGGATGCGGGGTTCCCATCAGGTAGGGCACCAGCGGATGCATGCCAGCCGTGGTGAACAGGACGGTCGGGTCATTCTCCGGGATAACGGAGGCGGAGGCGATCCTGTGATGGCCCTTGCTCTCCATGAAGGCCTGGAATTTCTCGCGCAGCTGCGCGGAGGTGATGTCTTTCATCGTGACTGCTCCTTCCGATCTGCTTGAAATCGCAAGGTGCATTATAGCATTGTGAGGAACGGAATGCAAGTGCTTTTCTTGGCTTCCAGGCGCCGTTTCTACCGCGTTTTGCACGGTTTCCGCGCATTTTCTCCGCTTTCCGTTGCTACCGGCGCGGAGGATATGCTATAATCCCTGTGACCTGTTCAAAGGAGGCTGAACCACCATGCTGTACCGCAGGGACCGACAGGGCCAACCCATCTCCATCCTCGGCTTTGGCTGCATGCGCTTTTCCCGTAAGGGCGCAGCCATCGACCAGGAGGAGGCCGAACGCGAGATTCTCCGCGCCGTGGAGCTCGGCGTTAATTATTTCGACACCGCCTATATCTATTCCGGCAGCGAAGCCTGCCTCGGCGAGGCACTGGAAAAGCACGGACTGCGCTCCCGCGTGCGCGTCGCCACCAAGTTGCCCCAGTACCTGATCCGCAGCCGTGAGGGGATTGATAAGTGTTTTGACGAACAGCTCGCCCGGCTGCGCACCGATCATATCGATTATTACCTGATCCATATGCTCACGGACATCGAGGCCTGGCGCAACCTGTGCGCCCTCGGCGTGCGCGAGTGGATCGCTGAGAAGAAGGCATCCGGTGCGATCGGGCAGATCGGCTTCTCCTTCCACGGCAACACCGCCATGTTCCTGCAGATCCTGAACGACTACGACTGGGACTTCTGCCAGATCCAGTACAACTACATGGACGAGGTGAGCCAGGCGGGCCGCGAGGGCCTGCAGGCCGCGGCTGCCAAGGGCATCCCGGTGATCATCATGGAGCCTCTGCGCGGCGGCAAGCTGGTCAGCCACCTGCCACAGGAGGCGAAGACGCTCATCGCGGAAAAGGCTGGCGGGCGCAGCGCTGCCGAGCTGGCCTTCCGCTGGCTGTGGGATCAGCCCGAGGTGACCTGCGTCCTTTCCGGCATGAACTCCATCGAAATGCTGGAGGAGAACTGCCGCGCCGCATCCGTGGCGGAGCCTGGCTGCATGCCGCCCGAAGAGCATGTGCTGGTGGAGGACCTACGGCAGGCCATTCAGAGCAAAATGCTGGTGGGCTGCACAGGCTGCCGCTACTGCATGCCCTGTCCGCGGGGTGTGGATATCCCGGGTACCTTCACCTGCTACAACCGGACGGCTGCCGAGAGCCTGCGCTTCGGACGCTACGCCTTCATGCAGAACGTGGCCCTGCGCAGGGAACGGGTGGATCCGGGCATGTGCATCGGCTGCGGCCGCTGCGAGAGCCACTGCCCGCAGCATATCCCGATCATCCAGGAGCTGAAGAAGGCCGACCGCGTCCTGCGGCCCTTCTATGTCCGCGCCGGACTGCGCATCGCGCGCTGGTGGCTCTTCGGCAGAAACGCAAAGCGCAGCGGGAACACGGCCCCGTCAGGATAATAAAGGCTGGGCCTTCAATCTGTTTCTCGCCTTGCGAAAACCTTCCTTCCATGATACGATAGTGCATGCCGCCAACCATCAATCCCAGGCGGCACGGAGAATACTTCCAGATGAAAGATAAACTCTTCGGCGACAAGGTCTTCTACGCCAAGCTCTGGCGGCTGACCCTGCCGATTGCCCTGCAGAGCCTGATGCTTGCCGCCGTCGCCGCCGGTGACGCGGTGATGCTGGGCAGCATCGCCCAGAACTCCATGGCGGCCGTGTCCCTGGCCACCCAGGTGCAGTTCGTGCAGAACATGATGATCGGCGCGGTGACCGGCGCGGGCTCTATCCTCGGCGCGCAGTACTGGGGCAAGGGCGATCGGCAGACCATCCGCAAGCTCTTTGCCCTCACGCTGCGGCTCGTCGGCTTTGTGAGCCTCGCGTTCTTCCTGGCCTGCGAGTTCTGCCCGGAGCTGCTGATGAAGGCCTTCACCCACGACCCGGAGCTGATCGCCATCGGCGCGGGCTACCTGCGCATCGCCGGCGTGTCCTACCTCATCACCGGCCTGAGCCAGTGCTGCCTGACCATCCTCAAGGTGACGGACCGCGTGCCGGCCAGCGCGTGGATCTCCTCCACCGCCGTGGTGCTGAACATCGCCTTCAACGCCCTGTTCATCTACGGCCTCTTCGGCCTGCCCGCGATGGACGCCAACGGCGCGGCCCTCGCCACGGTTATCGCGCGGTGTGTGGAGCTGGCCCTTTGCGTCCTTACCCTGCGCAAAAAGGGCAGCGTCACGCCCGACTGGCGGAGCCTGCTGCGCACGGACGCCTTCCTGACCCGCAGCTTCCGCAAGTGCGCCATGCCGCTGCTGGGCGCGTCGATGTTCTGGGGTGTCGGCTTCACGTCCTACACGGCCATCATGGGCCACATGGGCGCGGACGCCGCCGCCGCCAACTCCGTCGCCGCTGTGGTGCGCGACCTGGTCTGCTGCGCCAACATGGGTGTGGGCACCGCCGGCGGCATCATGGTGGGCAACGAGCTGGGCGCGGGCAACCTGGAGCGCGGCAAACTCTACGGCATCCGCCTGATGAAGCTCTCGTACCTCATCGGCTTTGCCTCCACCGCCATCGTGCTCGCGGTGACGCCCGCGGTGGTGAGCTTCATGAAGTTGACCGACACCGCCCATGATTACCTGATCCAGATGATGGTCATCATGTCCGTCTACATGATCGGCCGCTGCGTGAACACCGTCACCATCAACGGCGTGTTTGACGCGGGCGGAGACACGATGTTCGACCTGTACAGCCTGGCGGTGGTCATGTGGGGCCTCGCAATTCCATTGGCCCTGCTCGGCGCCTTCGTGTTCCATTGGCCGGTGGCCGCCGTGTATGCCTGTACCTGTCTGGACGAGGTGGGCAAGATTCCCTGGGTCATGGCCCACTTCCGCAAATACAAATGGGTCAAAGATCTGACCAAAGAGCGCGCCTGATTCCCGTCCCGATTCCCCGCACTCTGCCGGCGTCCTGCCGCGCCGAAGCCACAGAAAGAAAGGATTTGCCATGATCACCAACGACGCATCCATCGTAGCCTTCAAGCATAAAGTCATCGAGGAAATCTGCCGCCTCGCCTGGGACAACGCCCTCACTGAGGAGAACAAGGAGGCCCTCATCCGCCGCCTGATTCCCGGCCCGAAGCCCAACTACCGCTGCTGCATCTACCGCGAGCGCGAGATTGTGCGCTACCGCGTGCGCCTCAGCTGCGGCCAGGACGTCGACCCGAACCGGGTGGCCACCAATCCGCAGGTACAGGTCATCGAGCCGGCCTGCGCTGAGTGCCCCATCGCGGCCTACTCGGTGACGGACAACTGCCGCCTGTGCATGGGCAAGGCCTGCCTGAGGGCCTGCCGCTTCGGCGCGATCGAGCGCGGCGAGCACCGCATGCACATCGACCCCGTCAAGTGCAAGGAGTGCGGCCCCGTGGGCGCTGTGACCTATGACGAGAACGGCCTGTGCGTCATCGACGACAGCAAGTGCATCCAGTGCGGCCAGTGCATCCATTCCTGCCCCTATGCCGCCATCGATTCCAAGTGCTACTTGGTGGACGTGATCCGTCACATCCAGGCCGGCGACGAGGTGATCGCCATGTGCGCCCCCGCCACCGAGGGTCAGTTCGGCGCCGGCATCGGCATGGCCTCCGTGCGCAAGGCGCTGAAGGCGGTCGGCTTCGCGGACATGGTGGAGGTGGGTCTCGGCGGCGACATGACCGCCGCCTACGAGGCCGAGGAATGGTCCGAGGCGCTCAGGGAAGGCCGCAAGATGACCACCTCCTGCTGCCCTGCCTTCATCAACATGCTGAAGAAGCACTTCCCGAAGCTCTACGAGGAGAACATGTCCTCCACTGTCTCCCCCATGTGCGCGGTCTCCCGCTACCTGAAGGCCACCCGGCCCGGCTGCATTACCGTGTTCATCGGGCCGTGCATCGCCAAGAAGGCTGAGGCCGCCGACAAGAGCGTGGAGAACAACGCGGACTACGTGCTGACCTACGGCGAATTTGGCTCGCTGATCGCCTCCCGCGACGTCAAGCTGGAGCCGGTCGACGAGGCCTATCAGGAGGCCTCCGGCTGGGGCAAGCGCTTCGCCACCTCCGGCGGTGTCGCTGGGGCTGTGCTTGAGGTCATGAAGGAGCGCGGCGAGGACATCAGCGGTGTGAAGCTGCTGCAGTGCGCCGGCGGCGAGGCCTGCAAGAAGGCGCTGACCCTGCTGAAGGCCGGACGCCTGCCGGAGGACTTCATCGAGGGCATGGCCTGCGTGGGCGGCTGCGTCGGCGGCCCGAGCAAGCACCAGACCGAGATGGAGATCAAGCGCGCGCGGGAAGGTCTGCTGAGCCAGGCGGACGGACGCCGCGTGCTGGACAACCTGGCCAACTATCCCATGGAAAGCTTCTCCATGCACCGCAGCGGCGAGCCGACCGGCAGGCCGAAGCCTGCCGCCCAGGCCGAATAAGCTGCGCAGAAAAGATTTGAAGGCGTCAAGGGGGGTGATTCCGATGTCCCGTTCAAGCAAAAACGCGAAGACTTTTTTCGGCACTCTTGTGCTGGTGGCGCTTGTCGCCGTGTCCGCCGCGCTGGGACTGCGGGTGTCATCCACCCTTCCCACCGTGCGGGAGGAGATGGCGCGGACGCCCTCACCCACGCCGGTCTACGGCTCCGTGATGGCGGTGACCCCGGACCCGAGCCAGCCGACCCTGCCGCCCACCCTGCGCTCGGGGGCCACAGGGGACGCGGTGAAGAACCTCCAGTCCCGCCTCAAAAACCTTGGCTACTACACCGCTGAGATTGACGGTCAGTTTGGGAGCGGCACGCTGCAGGCGGTCATGCTCTTCCAGACGCAGAACGGTATCCAGGCGGACGGCATCGTGGGCCCGGAAACCTCCGAGCTGCTCTTCTCAACCGCGGCGCGGCCCATGACCGTCACCGCCACTCCGATGCCCACCGCGGCGCCGACGCCGCGCCCTGAGGCCCGCAAGCCCTACGAGCGCGAGGACGGGCTGCCCCTGGTGGTCAACAAAAGCCAGCCCCTGCCGGACGGCTACCAGCCCTGGGATCTGGTGACCATGAACAGCTACTGCGACAGCTCCGTGGTCAAGATCAAGTACAGGGACACCAAGGCGGAGCGCGAGGCCGTGGACGCGCTGATGACGATGCTGCGGGCCGCCGTGGCCGACGGCATCACCAACTGGCAGATCAGCGCGGCCTACCGCACCGTCAAGTATCAGAAGCAGCTGTTTGACAACCAGGTGAACACCTACATCAACAAGAACGGACTGAGCCGCTCCAAGGCCATTGAGGCCACGCGCAAGACCGTGGCTGACCCCGGCACCAGCGAGCATCACCTGGGCACCTGCTTCGACATCACGGTTCCCGGCGTCAGCTTCAAGGGCACGAAGCAGCACCACTGGCTGGAGGAGCACTGCTGGGATTACGGCTTCATCCTCCGCTACACCGAGGAGAAGAAGAACATCACCGGCTTTCTGGCGGAGGCCTGGCACTACCGCTATGTAGGGCTGGAGCACGCCAAAACCATGCAGCGCGAGGATCTCTGTCTGGAGGAGTACGTACAGCGCTACGGCGTCGAGTTTGAGTGAACGCATCGCGTAACGGATATTGATTGGAGGAAAACCGCATGGCCCTGAAGGAGAAGGCGCTGAAGCGCCTGGCGGAGAAGCTGAACGCCGCCGGCATCCCTTACGCCGTCGGCGGCAGCTGGATGCTCTGCCAGCGGGGACTGGCCGATGTCTGGCATGACCTGGACGTGTTCGTGAGCCTGGCTGACGCCGAGCGCGCCGACCGGGTGCTGTCCCGCCTCGGCATGCGGCACCAGGAGGAAAGCCCCGCGGGCTTTCATGCCGCCTATCACTTCGACGGGGCCGACATCGAGCTGCTGGCTGATCTTCCCCTGGGCGATCAGGCGACCTACCGCTATGCGCCGGAGGCTGTGGACGGTCAGGCCGAGGTGTTCGGCGTGCCTGTGCCCCTGCTCTGCCTGGAGGACATGTTTGTGATCTATGCCAGCGCGGGACGCGAAGAGCGCCTGGCGCGCATCCGGACGGCGTTTGCGAATGAGGGCCTTGGCCATCCCGAACGGCTCACATCCTGTGCCGAGGGCACGCTGCCCGAAGCCGTACAGGCCGCCGTGCGCGCGCTGCTCGGCGAGGCCTGATCGGTTTCTGACGGCAGCTTCTCGGATCTCAAAAACGCGCTGAGCAGCCGTCAAAAATGCAATTTCTTCCTCTGCAGACAATACGGGGATGAAGAAAAGCAAAATTTCTCCGTATTTTGCCGCAATTTCATTTGCAGGAATTCCTTCACGTACTTGCAAAATTGTGCTTCTGCCCTTATAATGGTCACGAACAAAAACAGCCGTGTCTCCCGCGGCCACCAACCAAGGCAGGAGCATAAACGTATGCAGGACATGAAGGATCTCATCGACCAGCTGAACCAGTCCAACCGCAGGCTCAGCAAGGGCCACAGAAGAATCGCGCAGTATATCGTCGATCACTACGACAAGGCCGTTTTCATGACGGCCTCCCGCCTCGGCGAAAGCGTCGGCGTCAGTGAATCTACCGTGGTGCGCTTTGCCTCGGCGATGGGCTACGAGGGCTATCCCCAGCTGCAGCGCGCGCTGCAGGAGCTGGTGAGCCATCGGCTGACCGCCAACCAGCGCGTGGAGATGGCGGTGGATCTCGATCCCCGGGAAGCGCTGAACTCGGTGCTCAAGAGCGACATCCAGAACCTGCGCGCCACCATGGAGAGCATCGACGGGGCCGTGTTCGACAGCGTGGTGCAGCGGATGCTGCAGGCGCGTTCCATCTACGTGATGGGCCTTCGCTCAGCCGCGCCCCTGGCCCAGTTCATGGCCTACTACCTCAACTACATCTTCGACGGCGTGCACCTGGTGTCCAGCGGCTCGACGGACGTGTTTGAGGAAATCTCGAACCTGAACGAGCGCGATCTGCTGATCGGCATCAGCTTCCCGCGCTATTCCTCCCGCACGCTGGAGGCCATGCGCTTCGCCAAGCGCACCGGCGCGGATGTGGTCGCCATCACCGACGGCCCGATGTCCCCGCTGGCCGCCATCGCCAGCGCGACCCTCACAGCCCGCACGGACATGGCCTCCTTCGTGGACTCCCTGGCCGCGCCGCTCTCGGTGATCAACGCCCTGCTGGTCGCCCTGGGCCTGCACCGCCGCGAGGCGCTGAGCGCCCACTTCCGCCGGCTGGAGGATATCTGGGAGACCTATCAGGTGTACCTGGAGGAAGAACAGCAGCATGTCTGATATCCTTGTGGTCGGCGGCGGGGCCGCTGGTATGATGGCCGCCATCGCGGCGGCGGAGGCGGGCTGCGGCGTCACCCTGCTGGAGCGCAACGAGAAGCTGGGCCGCAAGATCTACATCACCGGCAAGGGCCGCTGCAACTGCACCAACGACTGCTCGCTGGACGATTTTCTGCGCGAGGTGCCGCGGAATCCGCGCTTTCTCTACAGCGCGCTGACCGCCTTCACGCCCCAGGACATGATGGCCTTTCTGGAATCGGCCCACTGCCCGGTTGTGGTGCAGCGCGGCCACCGCGTGTTTCCTGCCACGGAGAAGGCCAGCGACGTGACCCGCGCCCTGGAGCGCCGTCTCCGGGAGACGGGCGTCGAGGTGCGGCTGAACAGCCGTGTGCGCGGCCTCGTCATCAAAGATGGCCGGGCTGCCGGGGTTGCCCTCGCGGATGGCGGGGAGCTGCAGGCGGATGCCGTCATCGTGGCCACGGGCGGCTTAAGCTACCCGGGCACCGGCTCCACCGGCGACGGCTACGCGCTCGCGCGCTCGGCCAACCATACCCTGATTCCGACACGGCCTTCCCTCTCGGCCCTGGAGACTGCAGAGACCTGGCCGGCACAGCTGCAGGGCCTCTCCCTGAAGAACGTGCGGCTCACCCTGAAGCAGGGCAAGAAGACGCTCTACGATCAGCTCGGCGAAATGCTCTTCACGCACTTCGGCATCTCCGGCCCGCTGGTGCTGGAGATGAGCTGCCATCTGCCGGACAGCCTGGAGCAGCTGGATCTGCGGCTTGATCTCAAACCAGGTCTCACTGCCGAGCAGCTGGACGCGCGGCTCCTCCGCGATCTGCAGGAGAACCAGCGCCGCCAGCTGCACACCGTGCTGCCGGGCCTGCTGCCGGCAAGCCTGGCGCGGATCTTCCCGGAGCTGGCCGGCGTGGAGGGCGACAAGATCTGCGGGCAGCTTACGCGCGCCGAGCGGGAGCGCATCCTGCAGACGCTGAAGTCCCTGCCGCTGACCATCCGCCGGATGCGGCCCATCGATGAGGCCATCGTGACGCGCGGCGGTGTGAGCGTCAAGGAGATCGATCCCCGCACCATGGCGAGCAAGCTGCTGCCTGGGCTGTACTTCGCGGGCGAGGTCATGGACGTGGACGCCCACACCGGCGGCTTCAACCTGCACATCGCCTTCTCCACCGGCCGGCTCGCCGGGCAGAGCGCCGCTCGGGCCATCCTGGCGGAGACTGTCTGACATCCCCTATTCCCTTCATGATCAAAGGAGACCTACTTCCGATGCACTATATCGTCTTGGACCTGGAATGGAATCAGCCGCTGAACCGGCAAAACCGCGCCTACCGCGAGTACGGCGACCGGCTGATCTTCGAGATGATCCAGATCGGCGCGGTGAAACTCGACGACAAGCTGGCCATCGTGGACAGCCTGTCTGTTCCGATCCATCCCACCGCCTACCTCAAAATCCACCCGCGCATCCGCCGCATGACCGGCCTCGGCCCCGAGGTGCTGGACGAAGCGCCCCTCTTCCGCGAGGCGTTGGAGCAGTTCCTCGCCTGGTGCGGGGACGATTACGTTCTGCTCACCTGGGGCTGCGACGACGTCAGCGTGCTGCAGCAAAACCTCAATTTCTTTGACTGCCATCCGGAGCTGCCGCCCCTGTGCGACATCCAGCACATGTTCAGCGATGTCTATGAGTTGAAGAACCGCATGGGCCTCAAGCCCGCCATGGACATGCTCGGCATTGACCCGGAGGAGGACAAGGCCTTCCACAACGCGGTCAACGACGCGCTGTACACCGCGATGGTGTTCCAGCGGATGGGCCACGCGGAGGATGTGTTCAAATATCCCCAAAAGCCCAAGGAGCTGATCCATCAGGATCCCGCGGGCAAGCGCGGCCAGACCGTCACCTCCCTGCGGGAAGCGCTGGAGAGCGAGGCCGCGACCCAGCCGAAATGCCCCGTATGCGGCAAGCCCGCCAGGCTGGAGGCGGGCGGCTACGTTCCCCAGTCCCCCGACAAGTACATCGGCCTGGCCCGGTGCGCCTCCCACGGCACCCTGCTGGTGCGGATGCGGCTGCGCGCCCACAGCGCCAACGATATCTGGATGAACGTGAGCTGTGTGAAGGCCACCAAGCCGAACATCGCCTATATTCACACCAAGCAGCTGCAGCTGGAGCAGCGCCGCGCCGCGGGCCTGCTGCCCGACCCAGAGAAGGCCCTGCTGAACGCCGACCGCTCCAGCGTGCCCTTCGAGGACTGAGCGCCGCTTCAGCCGCCTTCTGCCGCTGTGAAACACTGACCGGAAAACACGACAGATCGAATACGGAGAGTGACCATGCGCATCACATGCTGTGGGCAGCAAAAGGATCTGCCCGAAAACATCACCGTTGACGAATGCCTGCGCGCCTTCGGCCTGGAGGAGCGCGCCGCGGTCGCGGCCATGCGCGGCAACAATGTCGCCGAGCTGGGTGAAAAGCTGCAGAGTGACTGCGAGCTTCGCCCGCTGACCGTTGCCGACGAGGAGGGACGCCGCATCTATGAGCGCTCCCTTCGCTTTGTGATGCTGCTGGCCATCCACCGCCTCTACCCGGGCCAGCGGGTCCGCATCGAGTTTTCCGTGGCCCAGGGCGTCTATGTGCGCCTGCCGGGCATGATGGTGCACTCCCGCGTCGTGCGCAGCATTGAACAGAAGATGCGCGAGATTATCCGCGAGGATCTGCCCTTCGAGAGGCGCGTCTGGAACCTCATGGACGCGATCCGGTACTTTGAGGTCAGCGGCCAGCCGGACAAGGTCGCCCTACTCCGCACCCGGCCCTACACCACCTTCAAGATGTACCGATGCGGGGACATGTGGGAGTACTTCTACGGCGCCATGACGCCCTCCACGGGCTATGTCCCGGTGTTCGACCTGGTGATGATGTCCACGGGCTTTGTGCTGCAGCTCCCCGACCCCGAGGAGCCCAGCGAATCCGCGCCCTACATCGACCGGCCCAAGCACCTGCACGTCTTCGAGCAGTCCACGCGCTGGTGCTCGATTCTCGGTGTGGAGAACACGGCGGATCTGCACAAGCTGGTTCACGGCGGTGATTTCCGCTCCTTCATCCGCGTCAACGAGGCGTTCCATGAGCAGGCCCTCGCCGACATCGCCCTCGCCATCGTCTCACGGGGCCGCCGCGTCGTGTTCGTCGCCGGCCCGTCCTCCAGCGGCAAGACCACCTTCGCCGGGCGGCTGGGTGTGCAGCTGCGCGTGATGGGCCGCCGGGCTTACCGCGTCAGCCTCGACGATTACTACCTCGACCGCGATTCCCTGCCCCGCGAGGCAGACGGCTCCATCGACCTGGAGACCCTGAACGCACTGGATCTGCCGCTGCTGCAGCGCCAGGTCAACGCGCTGCTCACCGGCGAGGAGGTCGAGATGCCCCGCTTTTCCTTCCACACGGGCAAGCGGGAGGCCAAGGGCACCCCGCTGCGTCTGCAGAACCACGAGCTGGTGATCTTCGAGGGCATCCACGCCCTTAACCCGCAGCTGCAGCAGGGTATCCCCGAGAACGAGATCTACCGCGTCTTCGTCAGTGCCCTCACCTGCCTGAATCTGGACGATCACAATCGCATCCGCACCACCGACGTGCGGCTGCTCAGGCGCGTGGTGCGTGATTACCAGTTCCGCTCCACGCCGCCGGAGGAAACCCTCGCCATGTGGCCGAGCGTGCGGCGCGGCGAGGAACAGTGGGTCTTCCCCTGCCAGGAGATGGCGGACAGCATGTTCAACACGGCCCTGCACTACGAACTGCCCGTGCTGCGGCACTTCGCCTACGATCTGCTGGACAGGGTGCAGGAGGATTGCGAAGGCTATGTGCTCGCCCGCCGCCTGATGAAGATGCTGCACTACGTGCCCGATCTCCCGGAGGAGCTGATGGACGAGATTCCGCCGCTCTCGCTGCTGCGCGAATTCATCGGCGGCTGCACGCTGGAGAAAAAGGGCTGATCAACCGGCTGGGTGGAGACACTCAGCCTTTTCTTAAAGACATGAGATGACGGCGGAGGTGAAGCCCATGGTCACCGTTGATCTGTTAGGCATCCGTGCCGCGCAGACGCTCCCCTGCCTGCTGGAGGATGTCCGCGCCAAGCGGGAGCAGGGCATCCGCGTGGCCGTGCTGGTGCCGGAGCAGTATACCCTGCAGGCAGAACGCGAGCTGATCGAGGGCTTGCAGCTGCCCGGTCTGATGGATTTGGATGTGATGTCCCCGCGCAGGCTGGACAGGCTGATCCGCGAGCGGGCCGGCGGCGGCGCTCTGCCCGTCCTGGATGACCGCGGCCGTGCCATGGCCATCGCCCAGGCGCTGATGGATGTGGAGGAGGAGCTTCACTATTACCGCCGGGTCGCCCGTCAGCCGAGTCTGCCAGACAGGCTCAGCGCGCTGCTTTCCGATATGGAGAAGGCGATGCTCCGTCCTGAGCTGCTGCTCGATTGGGCCGGGAAGCAGCGCGCCGGCGCCGCCAGGGAAAAGCTACGGGATATCGGGCTCATCTGGCAGGCGTATCTGCAGGTGATCGAGGGACGCTTCACCGACTCCCCCGCCCACCTGGAGGATCAGCTGCAGCGCCTTGCCTATGCCAGGCTGTTTGAGGGCATGGCGGTCTTCGTGGCCGGCTTCGACGTGATCCAGCCCGACACCGCGCGGCTGCTGGCCGGCATGGCCCTGCAGGCCGAGAGCGTCACCGTGGCCCTGACCATGGACTCCGCGAGCGACAGGCCCATCTTCTACGCGCAGAGGCGCACGGCCAGCCGCCTGTCGGACACGCTGCAGAGCGCCGGCATCCCGACACGGCTGCGCTATCGCCAGCCTGAGATCAACCGGAACGAGGCCCTGCGTCACCTGGAGCGCCACCTGTTCGCGGTGCGCTGTGTGCCCTACGACGGGGCTTCGGACGCCATTGCCATCCACATCGCGCCGAACCCCTACGAGGAAGCCGCCGCGGCCGCCGCAAGCCTGCGCGCCTGGCACGAGAGCGGCATGCCCTGGGAGCGCATGGCGGTCGCCTACGCCCAGCCGGGCGAGATGGAGGGCATTCTCGACCAGACGCTCACGGCGATGGGCATCCCTCACTTTCTCAGCCGCAAGGACGCGGCCCTGCGCCACGGCCTCTGCCGTTTCCTGGTCGGCTCGGTGCGCAGCGTGTGCGGCGGCTGGGAGCAGGAGGATGTGCTGCTGGCGCTCAAGAGCGGCTTTTCGCCCGTTCGGGGCGATGATATCGCAAGGCTGGAAAACTACGCGCTGAGCAACGGCATCAGCCGGGCCAAGTGGCGCAAGCCCTTTACCCGCGGGGACGACGCGGAGGACATGGAGCCGCTGCGCCAGGCGCTGACCGCGCCGATGACCGCCCTGCAGGAGCAGCTTCGCACCGCAAAGAACGCCACTGCCTCCATGGAGGCCCTCTACACCTATCTGAACACCTGCGGCGCCTATGAACGCCTGCTGCAGACCGAGGACGAGCTGATCCGGCGCGGCATGCTGACGGAGGCCGCGCAGAACCGGCAGATCTGGCAGCTGCTCATCGGCCTGCTCGACCAGATGCACGCGCTCCTGGGCAGTCGCCGCGTCGCCATGAAGGAGCTGCCCCGCCTCCTCGAGGGCGGCCTGAACGGCGCGAGGATCGCCACGCTGCCGCCCTCCGGGGACACGGTCGCCGTCGGCGAGGCCGGCCACCTGATGACGGGCAAAATCGATGCGCTGATCCTTGTGGGCATGCAGGACGGCGTGACGGCCTCCCCCGTCGACAGCCTGCTGTCCGAGCACGAGCGCGAACAGTTTGCGCAGGACATCGGCGGCCTGCCTGTGGGCATGACCCGCGAGGAGCGCGCGTCCCTGCGGCAGATGGATTTCTACCGCGCGATGACCCTGCCCTCCGGCCATCTCCTGCTCACCTTCTCGGGTGGCGGCACGGCGGGCGAAGCCCTGCGGGAGAGCACCCTGCTGACCTCGCTGCGCGCGCTGTTCCCCTCTGTCCGCGTGACAGGCGGTGTATCGGCCGCGGCCCAGCAGCCGCTGTCCCCGCACACTGCGCTGGAAACCCTGGCCGTGATGCTGCGCCAGTGCGCCGACGGCCGTTCCGGGCCGCCCAGCGGCGAATGGCTGGAGGCCCTGCGCAGGCTCTGGTTTGATCCCGCCTGGCACGACCGGGCCGATATGATTCTCTCCGGCCTGTGGGCGCGTGTGGAGGCCAAGGCCATCCGGAAGGGCCAGGCCGCTGTGCTCTACCAGCAGGACGCGGTCTCCATCACCCGGCTGGAAACCTTTGCCCAATGCCCCTACCGGTATTTCGTCCAGCATGGCCTCAAGCCCACGGAGCGGCCGGACTTCACCTTCCACGCGGACGAGAAGGGCACCTTCTTCCACGCGGTGCTGGAGCGCTTTGTGCGCGCAGCCTCTAAGGAGAATGGCTGGCCCAACGTGCCCGACGCCTGCATCGACCGGCTGGTGGACGACGCCCTCGGCCCGGCCAGGGAGACCTGGGCGGACGGCCCGCTGGATGAGGACGCCATGAGCCGCTCCCTGGCGGAGGAATACGTGCGCACGGTCCGCAGGGCCGCCCACAGCCTCACCGAGCAGATGAAGCGCGGGCAGTTTGTCACCGTCGGCGCGGAGGTTCGCTTCGGTGAGAACGGCGAGCTGCCGCCTGTCACCCTGGTGCTGGACAGCGGCGCGCGCATTGCCCTGCAGGGCGTGATCGACCGGGTGGACGCCTTCCGCGACGGAGACCGGGTCTGGCTCTCTGTCATCGACTACAAGTCCGGCAGCCAGCGGCTTGATCCTGTGCGCATCCAGCACGGCCTGCAGCTGCAGCTGCTGCTCTACCTCGAAGCCGCCTTCCAGGGCTATCCGCAGGGCGAGGCCGCGGGCGCCTTCTACTTTATCGTCACCGATCCCCTTGTGGAGACCGACAGCGAGGATGAGCAGGAGATCGCCCGGGACGTCAGCGCTCAGATGCGCCTGAGCGGCGTTGTGGTGGCGGATAAGCAGGTGGTGAAGGCGCTGGACGGCACCGAGAAGGGCGGTCAGGTGCTGGATTGCCCCATCTTCAAGGCTGATGGCAGCGTCGCCAAGAATGCCCTGGCCGCTGATCCGGAGGGCATGCGCCAGCTCATGCGCCACGCCACGGAGACAGCCTCCGCCCTGGCTGACCGCATCCGCCAGGGTGAGATCGACATCTCCCCGGCCAAGATCGGCGAATGGACGGCCTGCGACCACTGCCCCGTCTCCCTGGTCTGCGGCCGGGATCCCCGCCTGCCCGGCGGCAAGCCCCGCGAGCTGGAGAAGGGCGACCGGTCCGAGGTGTGGCAGGAGCTTATCGGCACAACCTTTGAAGCATCAAACGACGCTTCGGAACAGGAAGGATACACATGACGGAACGAGCACTGCACTGGAGCGGCGAAGGCAGCCTTCAGGCATTTCTGGACAGCCTGCCGATGGACAGCGCGCCCCTCACCGTGGCGCTGCCCGAGGGAACGATCCATGAGCAGGTGGTGCTCGCTCGCCCGAACACCGTTCTGCAGGGAGCCGCAGACGGCGAGACGCGCATCACTAATTCCTGCGGCGCGAAGGAGATCCTGGAGGACGGTTTCAAGCGCGGCACCTTCCGCACGGCGACACTTCGCACAGACGCGGATCACGTGACGCTCCGGAATCTCACCATCGTCAACGAAGCCGCGCCCACGGAAGAGGTTGGCCAGGCCATCGCGCTCTACGCCGAGGGCGATCATCTCCTGGCGGAGGACTGCAGACTGATCGGCGCGCAGGACACCCTCTTCACCGCCCCGCTGCCGCCCAAAGAGGTGGAGCCCCGGGGCTTCATCGGCCCGAAGCAGTTTGCCCCGCGCACACCCGGACGCCAGGTCTATCGCCATTGTGAAATCACGGGCAGCATCGACTTCATCTTCGGCGGCGCGGCGGCCTGGTTCGAGGAATGCGAGCTGATCATACGCGATGTCAGGCGAAGCAGGCGGCCTGAGGATCCCTGCTATATCGCTGCCCCGAGCACGCCGGAGGGCCAGCGGTACGGCTACGTCTTCCACCGCTGCGCGATCCGCGGTGAGAATGTGCCGGAGGGAACGGTGTACCTGGCGAGACCCTGGCGTGAGCACGCGAAGGCCTGGTTCATGGGCTGCAATGCGGACGAATGCCTCCATCCACAGGGCTACGCCGAGTGGAGCGGACGTATCGCCGCAGGCAGCGTAGATTTCGCGGACGACGGTCTCGTCTCGGACGCCCTGCGCCTGCCCGGCACACGGCGGCTGGACAGCGGCGAAGGCCTGAGCATTGAAGCCTTCCTGCAGGAGCCTGTTTGATCAACAGAAAAAGCCCCCGGCTTCAGGCCAATCCACCTGAACCGGGGGCTTATGTTTGATTATCGGGAAAACGGGTCAGTCTCTGAGGACAATCTCGCCGTCGCGGATCGCGTCGACGATGGCAAGGGAAACCACCTTGACCCCCTGCTCACGCAGGCGTTGTCCGCCGGGCTGGAAGCCCTTCTCCACGCAGACCGCCGCGCCGACCAGCACCGCGCCGGCTTGGTTGATGATGTTCCGCAGGCCTTCGATCGCCTCGCCGTTGGCCAGGAAATCATCGACGATGAGCACCCGCGTTCCGGCCGGCAGGAAGGAGCGGCTCACGCGGATGCTGTTGAGCTGCTTATGGGTGAAGGAGTAGACATCCGCCGCGTAGACATCGTTGCCCACGTTGACGTGGTTGCCCTTCTTCGCGAAGACCACGGGAATGCCGCCGAAGGCTTGCGCCGTCGTGATGGCCACCGCGATGCCGCTGGCCTCCACCGTCAGCACGCAGTCCACCTTGTCGTCCTTGAACGCCTCGTGAATCGCCTTGCCCATCTCTGTGGAAAGCTTCACGTCGATCTTATGGTTGAGGAAGGAATCCACCTTCACAATGTCGTCCCCGATGCCGATGCCGCGGCTGCGTATCGCTTCCTTCAGCGCCTCCATAGGCCACCTCCCGCTTCTGCCGTCTTCGGGCTTTCCGTCAAGCCCTCTTTCGCATCTATTATAGCCTTTGAGGCGCTGTCCCGCAAGGGTTCAAAGGCAAATGTTCGGATTGATTTTTGCGGAAAAAACCTTGCGAATGGTGTCAGTTGTCCATCCTGGAAGAAAAATGCGAAGAATCATCCATCTTGCCCCATCGTGCAAAATCTGGTACAATGTTCGTGTTCTTGAACCAATCAAAGGAGGGCGCGTATGCTTCAAACGGGAGAGCTGATCCGTGACGGAAGGAGCAAGCGCATCTACGCTACCGACGATCCCAAGAAGGCTGTCATCTATTTCAAGGATGAAGCCATGGCTTTTCACGGTCTCAAGCGCGGCCGCATTCTGGGCAAAGGCGAAGTCAACAATGCGGTGTCCCGCACTTTTTTCAATCTGCTGAGCCAGAACGGTGTCGACAATCATTACATCGAACAGCTGGACAGCCGCCAGAGCCTGATCTGGCGCTGTGATATGCTTCCCGTGAGCGTCAAGGTGCGCAACCGCGCCGCAGGCAGCCTGTGTGACCGCCTGGGCGTGGAGGAAGGCTGGGTCATGGACCCGCCCATCGTGGAGTTCAACATCCACAACGCCATCGACGATCCGCTGATCAACATGACCCACATCCTCGCGATGCGCTATGCGACGCGCCAGGAGATGGAGACGGTCACCGAGATAGCGCTGAAGGTGAACGACATCATCGCCAGCTACATGAAGGCCATCGACATCGAGCTGATCGATTTTTCACTGGAATTCGGCCGCTTCGAGGGTAAGATTCTCGTCGCGGACGAAATCACGCCCGACGTGGCCCGCTTCTGGGATGCCAAGACCCACGAGCGCCTGGACATCGACTGCTTCCGCCGGGACATCGGCGGCGCCGAGCAGGCCTACCAGGAGCTGCTGCACCGTATGATGGGGATGGAGGAATGACCGATGCGGTTCTGCCGCACTCTTGCACAAGCGCTTCTGTGCGCGGTGTCTCTGTCGCTGATCTGCCTCTGCGTGTTATGCCCGCAGACTGTCCTCGCCGAAGGAGCGGATGATCTGCTGACGGAGGACGTGCTTCTCCCCGATACCGCTGACTTTCCCGAACTGAACGCTTCGGGATTTTTGGATGAGGGCGAATTCATCTACCAGGACGACGCGGCGGGCATCTGGCGCTACTGCAGCGAGACCCTGCGCATCGCCATCGATCGGCGCACCAGCGACAAGCCGAAACTGATGTGGTATGAGGCGGAAATCTGGGCCGCGAAGGGCGAGCTGTTCCATATGATCGCCCACAATCCGGCCAGCCGCATGAAGTCCCTGCAGTATCCCTACCGCATCGCCCGGGAGAACAAGACCGTGTTCGCGGTAAACGGCGATTTCGCGCACATGCGCATCGCCAAGAAGATGAAGGTCGGCATCCTGCTGCGGGACGGGCAGATCCTCTCCTCCCGCACCTACGCGCACAACAAGGGGCCCTTCCCGAATCTGGACAACCTGGCCCTGTACCCGGACGGCCGGATGGAGGTCGCCTGGTCGGACGAACACACCGCCCAGGACTACGCCGACATGGGCGCGACGGACGTCCTCGCCTTCGGCCCTGTACTGGTGCGGAACGGCGAAATGAACAGCGCTGCCCTGAAGAAATACGCCTCCAGCAAGGCGCAGCGCGTGGGTATCGGCATGGTGGAGCCCGGCCACTACATCGCTGTGCTGGCCGAGGGGCGCACAAAGGACGCCAAGGGCACGGATATCGCCTGGCTCGCGGA
Source organism: uncultured Eubacteriales bacterium (assembly GCA_902790495.1). Taxonomy (GTDB): domain Bacteria; phylum Bacillota; class Clostridia; order Christensenellales; family Aristaeellaceae; genus RUG11272. The sequence continues at coordinate 40,520 of CADASK010000001.1, read as the reverse complement.
CAAGATGCGGGAGCTGGGCTGTGTCAGCGCCTTCAACCTGGACGGCGGCCAGTCCGCCTGCATGGTCTTTTTAGGAAAGCAGATCAACCAGGATCTGAACAAGCTTGGCAACCGCGCCAGCGCGCGCAAGGCCGCCGAGATCCTGGGCATCGGAACCTCCCAGGCCGTGGCCGACGAAAACGATCCCTTCTGAGGGAAGCCAAACGGCTGCTCGGCCTGTGTATCCATTCAACTCCTGGAAAGAAAAGGGGTGACATCCCATGCGCATGGTCATCAAGGTCGGCACATCCACCCTCGCCCACGCCTCCGGGCGGCTGAACATCCGCCGCTCCGAGGCCCTGTGCCGCGTGCTCAGCGACGTCAAGAACGCGGGCCACGAGATCATTCTCGTCTCCTCTGGCGCCATCGGTCTGGGCACCGGCAAGATGAACCTGAAGGAGCGCCCGCAGGATATGGCCGGACGTCAGGCGGCGGCCGCGGTGGGTCAGTGCGAGCTGATGTACCAGTATGACCGGCTCTTCGGCCACTACAGCCACACCGTGGCGCAGATGCTGCTGACCGCCGACGACTTCAGCAATCCCGAGCGCAGAACGCATCTCGAGAACACCCTCTTCCGCCTGCTGGAGCTGGGCATCCTGCCCATCATCAACGAGAACGACACCGTGGCCACCGATGAGATTTCCGTCGGCGACAACGACACGCTCTCCGCTCTGGTGGCTACCTGCGCCCAGGCGGAGCTGCTGGTGATTCTCAGCGACATTGAGGGGCTCTACAGCGCCGATCCCCACGATCACCCGGACGCACAGCTGATCCACCGCGTGGAGGCCCTCACGCCCGAGATCCTCGCGCTGGGCGGCGGCAGCGCTTCCTCCCTGGGCACGGGCGGCATGGCGACCAAGCTCCGCGCGGCGCAGATTGTCACCGCCGCCGGCATCGACCTGGTCATCGCCGCCGGGCAGAATCCCGAAATCCTCTATGACATTGTGGACGGAAAAGACGTGGGAACACGGTTCATCGCCGCGAAGTGAGGTGTCACGCATGCGCACCACAGCCGAATTGTTTGAATGCGCGAGGGCGGTCAAAGCCCATCTGCCCCTGCTGACCACAGAGAAAAAGAACGCCGCCCTGCTGGCTATGGCGGACGCGCTGGAGGGCGCTGTGCCGGAGATTCTCGCGGCCAACCGGCTGGACGTGGAGGCCGCCCGCGGGAGCATCAGCCCCGTGATGATTGACCGGCTCACGCTGACGGAGGCGCGCATCCGCGGCATGGCGGAGGGCGTCCGCGCCGTGGCCGCGCTGCCCGACCCAACGGGCCGCACACTGAAACGGACCGAGCGGGCCGACGGGCTGACCATCGAGAAGATTTCCGTCGCCATGGGCGTGATCGCCATCATCTATGAATCACGGCCCAACGTCACCTCCGATGCCGCGGCCCTATGCCTCAAGAGCGGTTCCGCCTGCATTCTGCGGGGCGGCAAGGAAGCGATTCGTTCCAACCTCGCCATCGCGAACGCCCTGCGGCAAGCGGTGGCCTCCGTCGGGCTGTCCGCCGATCTCATCCTGCCGGTGGAGGATCCCTCCCGGGAGAGTGCCACGGCGCTGATGCGGGCCAGCGGCACGGTGGATCTGCTGATCCCGCGCGGCGGAGCGGGCCTGATCCGCGCCTGTGTTGAGCAGGCCTGCGTGCCTGTGATTGAGACCGGCACAGGCATCTGCCATGTGTATGTCGATCAGGCCGCTGATCTCGCGATGGCGCTGGACATCATCGAAAACGCGAAGTGCAGCCGTCCCTCCGTGTGCAACGCCGAGGAGGTGCTGCTGGTGCACTCCGCGGTGGCTGCCTTCTTCCTGCCGGCGCTGCGTGAGCGGCTCGTTACCGCACGGGAACAGGCGGAGCTTACGCCCGTCGAGCTGCGCCTGGACAGCCGTGCCGCCGCGGTCATCCCCGGCACACCCGCCCAGGAGGGCGACTTCGACACCGAATTCCTGGATTACATCCTGGCCGTGAAGGTCGTGGATAGCGTCGAGGAGGCCATCGCCCACATCGCCGCCCACTCGACCCACCACAGCGAGGCCATCATCACCACGGACGAGGATGCAGCGCGCCTGTTCACCGCCCAGGTGGATTCCGCCGCCGTCTACGTCAACGCGTCCACTCGCTTCACCGACGGCGGTGAGTTCGGGCTGGGCTGCGAGATGGGCATCTCCACCCAGCGGCTGCACGCCCGCGGGCCGATGGGCCTGGAGGAGATGTGCACCTACAAGTACGTGATCCACGGGAATGGTCAGGTGCGGAAGTAAAGCGCTTCGGGGCTTGAATGAACGTGATAACCGAGCCTTGGGACATACGCCCCATGCTTGAAGCCTTTAGTATGCGCTATGTGGCAATTCCCGTGAGTGGGATGCACAACGAGCGGAATGAGTCATGCATGCAAAAAGATGCCCGAAACAAGCGGCATCTTTTTCGATACTCGGAGTTTTCTCCATGCAGCTTTCTTCCAGGACACAAAAGACTCTGTGTCCTGGGCTTCCCAGGGGATTTCCAGGGATTGGGAAGATAAATTTTGATACTTTTTGATCGTTATGGCGTATAGATGACCGTTTTATTCATTGTTTTTATACTTGTAAACATGTTATAATAAGTTAACTCGCAGAGCGACTGCCACGCCCTGCATCTGTGTATCGAACATACAATATGCCTCCGGGTAACGTGTGCCGATCCACCCGGTTTCAATCAGTTTTGACCCTGGTGAAGACAGGTCAGACGTCTGCTCTCTGTCTTCCTGCCCATTCCCTTCGCGAAAGGAGGTATCCCATGAATCAGACGAAGCCCCGTCAGCCTGTCAGCAAGCTTCGCGTCGTCGCGCTCGGCGGCGTCGATGAGATCGGCAAGAACATGTACGTCTTCGAGTACGAGGATGACATCGTGGTCGTGGACTGCGGCAGCATCTTCCCCAAGGAGGATATGCTCGGTGTCGACCTTGTCATTCCTGATGTGTCCTACCTTGTCAGCAAGCAAAAGAACGTCCGCGGCTACCTGCTCACCCACGCCCATGAGGACCATATCGGCGCTGCGCCTTACATTCTGCGCCAGGTGCCCGCACCCCTCTACGGCACCCGGCTGACCCTCGCCATGGTTGACCTCAAGCTCAAGGAACACCGCATTGGCGGCATCAACATGCAGGTGGTCAAGCCCCTGGATGAGGTGCGCCTGGGCAAATTCACAGCTAAGTTTATCCATGTGAGCCACTCCATCGCCGGAGCGTGCGCGATCGCCCTCACCTGCCCCGCCGGTACGGTGGTGTGCAGTGGCGACTTCAAGATCGACTATACCCCCATCGATGGCCAGATCACCGACCTGCAGACCCTGGCGGACCTGGGCTCCAAGGGCGTCATGGCCCTGCTGTGCGAGTCCACCAACGTGGAGCGTCCGGGCTACACCATGAGCGAGATCAAAATCGGCCGCACCTTCGAGACGATGTTCGAGCAGGCGAAGGGCCGCGTGATCGTCGCCATGTTCGCCTCCAACATCCACCGCATGCAGATGGTGATTGACTCAGCCATCAGCTTTGGCCGCCGGGTATGCTTCATCGGCCGGAGCATGGTCAATGTGAGTCATGTGGCCATGGATATCGGCGAGCTGCGTATCCCCGAGGAATGCCTGATCGATGTGGACGACCTGGACCGTTACCCCGACGAGGAGATCCTCGTGCTGACCACGGGCAGCCAGGGCGAGCCGATGGCGGGTCTCACGCGCATGGCCTACGCCGAGCACCGCAAGCTGCAGATCCGCCCCAGCGACATGGTCATCATCTCCGCCACACCGATTCCCGGCAACGACAAATCCATCAGCCGGGTCATCAACCAGCTCTACCGCTGCGGCGCGCAGGTCATCTACTCCTCCCTGGCGGAGGTGCACGTCTCCGGACACGCCTGCCAGGAGGAATTGAAGCTGATGCACGCTGTCGTGCAGCCGAAGTACTTCATCCCCGTGCACGGCGAATACCGCATGCTCTGGCAGCACGCCGAGCTGGCGGAGAGCATGGGCATGGACCGCAGGAACATCGTCATCCCCGAGATCGGTCAGGTGATCGAGATGACGGAGGACAGCCTGGAGCTCGGCGAGGTCATCCCCAGCGGCACCGTGCTGGTTGACGGCCTGGGCGTCGGCGACGTGGGCAATGTGGTGCTCCGCGACCGCAAGCATCTGAGCGAGGACGGACTGATCATCGTGGTGCTTGCCATCGACCGGGACAATCGCAGGCTGGTCTCCGGCCCCGACATCATCTCCCGCGGCTTCATCTATGTGCGCGAGAATGAGGACATCATCGAATCCACCCGCGAGCTGTCCCGCCAGATTGTGCTGGCGAGCGATCTCTCCGGCGAGAACTGGCCGGAGCTGAAGAACCGGCTCAAGGACGAGGTACACCGCTTCATCTTTGACAAGATCAAGCGCAACCCGATGATCCTTCCGATCATCCTGGATGTCTGAGCGATATCATGCAAAAAAGAGGAGTCCCTTCACACCATGCGAAGGGGCTCCTTTTCCTGTTTGATGTGTTTATTTGCGGAGGAAGGCCTGATCGTGCTCCGACAGCGCGTCATCCGTCACGCACCGCTCTGCGCGCATGTGCAGATCATACTTCTCGCGCAGCTTCATGATCTCTCCCATCATCGGCGAGGCGTGATGGTGATCCAGGGCTTCCTGATCGCGCCACATGTCCACCAGCAGCACGGTCTCAGGATCGTCCATCGAGGTAAAATAGCTGTAGCAGAGGTTGCCCTCCTCCGCGCGAATGCGCCCCACCACGCCGGTGGAGGTCATCTCCTCGGCGAAGCGGCGGGCGTCCCCGTTCTTTCCCGTGTAGTACAGCTGCATCACAAGCGCCATGTATCTCTCCCTCTCCTCCTGAGTCCAATCAGGCTCCATCTACGCAAAGACGCCTGCCGATATCGACAGGCGTCTCTTCAACTTGCCAATCTGCGCTGAGCCTTACTTCTTGGCGGGATCGTACTTCAGCTCGGACGTGCAGTTCGGGCAGCGGGTCGCCTTGATGGAGATCTCGGAGCAGCAGAACGGGCAGGTCTTGGTGGTGGGAGCCGCGGGCGCTTCGGGCTTCTTCTTCAGGTTCTTGGCCTTGTTCATGGCCTTTATGATCAGGAAAAGCACCAGAGCGGTCAGGATGAACTCAACCAGAACGCCCAGGAAGGTGATGAAGGGCGCCAGCATGCCGTTGGCTTCGCCCACAGCGGCCTTCTCCGTGATCGAGGTCACGATGGGGGTAATGAAGATGTCCACCACAGAGCTGACAACCTTGCCGAACGCGCCGCCGATGACCACGCCAACGGCCATGTCCACGACGTTGCCGCGCATCGCAAAGTCTTTGAATTCATTCAGAAACTTCTTCATAGGGTATCCCTCCTTCAATGTTGTCACCGTTACAGGTTATGTGAAGTATAGCACATTTCTCCCCTGCGCACAAGACGCTGGCGCCCCATTGGATTCAAAAAGCATAAATTATTTTTGCGGCGTCAACGGCTTCCCGTTTCCGAAATCAGCCTGAAAGAGCCGAAGAATTCGATCTTTTCAGACCAGAGTACATATAGAACAGACCATAGTCGACATTGATTGCTGTTTTTCCGCATAACTATACATATCACATAGGTACTTCGCGCTTTGCTTTTGCGCGCAGCTGTGGTATAATCACTCTGTGTACAATCACGCTCGGAGGTGACCGTTTTGTTCAACAAGCTGATGAACAGATATTTTTATGGCAAATCCGGCAAGGGAGATCTGACGACCTCCGACATGCCGACCAGCCGCCGGGAGCTCTTTCTGACGACGCTGCGCGTCCGGATGGGTCAGCTGGTGAGGCTGAACCTGATGTACGCTGTCGCCTGGCTGCCCGCGATCATTGTGCTGATTATCAGCTTCACGGTGCTGCTGCAGATCAGCAACCACGTGGACCTGGGCGACGGCACCAGCCTGGCCAGCCGTGCGGCCGTGGTGGAAACCGCCGCAGAGGAGGCCGCTGCTTCCCTGCCCGCGGATACGACGGTCATCAGCATGGAGGCTGCGGGCGATCAGCTGCGGGATATGCTCATGATGACGCTGCTGCTCCTGATCCCCTGCATTGCGATCACCGGCCCCTTCACCGCCGGCGTCAGCTATGTGACCCGCAACTGGAGCCGTGACGAACACGCCTTCATCTGGTCGGACTTCAAGGACGCGATGAAGGCCAACTGGAAGCAGTCCCTGGTGATCTCCATCATCACGGGCCTGGCGCCGGCCCTGCTCTATATCGCCTGGCGCTTCTACGGCAATCTGGCCGCGCAGCAGCCGCTGATGCTGGTGCTGCAGGGCATCATCCTGATGATCGGCATGAGCTGGGCGCTGTGCGTCACCTACATGCACCCGCTGATCGTGACCTATGAGCTGACGCTGTCCCAGGTCATCCGCAACGCCTACCTGATGGGCCTTGCGCGCCTGCCGATGAGCTTTGCCATCCGTCTGCTGCACACGCTGCCGGTGATCCTGTGCGCGGCGCTGGCTCTGTTCTGGAACCCTCTCTGGGCTGCGCTGATCCTCCTCGCCTATTATGTGCTGATCGGCTTCTCCCTCAGCCGTTTCGTCACCGCCAGCTACACGAACGCGGTGTTCGACCGCTTCCTGAACCCGCGCATCGCCGGCGCGAAGGTGAACCAGGGCCTCTGGGAGCGCGAGCCCGAGGACGATGACGAGGAGACCGAGACGGATCAGCAGAATTCCAACGAATGAGGTGCTATGTATACTGCGTTTGCTGAAATCTATGATGAATTGATGGCGGATGTCGACTACGCCTCCTGGGCCGCGTTCTACGAGGAGATTCTCAGCGCCTATGGCATCGCGCCGGGAGCCAAGGTGTGCGAGTGCGCCTGTGGGACCGGCTCCCTGACTCTGCCCCTGCGACAGGCCGGCTATGTGATGACCGGTGTGGATCTGAGCCAGGATATGCTGTGGGTCGCCTCCCAGAAGGCGCGGGCCGCCGGAGCCGCGATTCCCTTCATCTGCCAGGATATGCGCTCCCTGCGCCTGCACCGGCCGATGGACGCTGTGCTCGCCACCTGCGACGGCGTCAACTATCTGCTGGAGAGCCGGGACGTGGAGCGCTTCTTCCGCGCCGCCTGGGATGCGCTGAGACCCGGCGGCGCGCTGGTCTTTGACGTGTCCACCCCCGACAAGCTGGAGCACGCGCTCGGCGACCGCACCTTCTTCGAGGAGACGGAGCGCGTGAGCTATGTCTGGCAGAACACCTACCATCCGAAGAACGCAACGGTGGACATGTCCCTCAGCTTTTTTGTGCGCGAGGACAGCGGCCTCTACCGGCGCATCGATGAGCGACAGACCCAGAAGGCTCACGCGCGGGAGACCCTCACCGAGCTTCTGCAGCTGTGCGGCTACAAGGGCATCCGCGTGATGGGCGATCATCGGATTGCGGAACCCACTCCGCACGAACAGCGCTGGCACATCGCCGCGCTCAAACCTATGCCCGAACAGGAAGGATGAAATCGTTTGCCTCAGTTTGAGAGAAGAATCGGAGACGAGATGCTCCGCATGACGCTGATGGGCGGCCAGGCCCGGGTGCTTCTGTGTGAAACCACCCAGCTGTGCCAGACCGCCGCGGACCTGCACAACGCCACCTCCCTCTGTGCCGCTGCCATGGGACGGCTGATGACCGGCACGCTGATGATGGGTGTGATGATGAAGGGACAGGGCGAGTCCGTCACGGTGACCATCAAGGGTGGCGGCCCCATCGGGACGCTGGTGGCGGTGGCCGAGGGCGGCGACGTGCGCGTCTGCTGCGACAATCCCCGCGTGGAGCTGCCGCTGGCCGCTAACGGCAAGCTGGATGTGGGCGGCGCGGTCGGCCACGAGGGCCGCATGAGCGTCGTGAAGGATCTCGGCCTGCGGGAGCCCTACATCGGCCAGTGCGAGCTGGTCAGCGGCGAGATTGCCGTCGACTTTGCCAACTACTTCACCCGGAGCGAGCAGCAACCCTCTCTGGTGGCGCTGGGCGTGCTGACCAACGGCGAGCACGTCCTGAAGGCCGGCGGTCTGCTGATCCAGCCCATGCCCGGCTGCGAGGAGCAGACCATCGACCAGCTGGAGCTGCGCAGCCCGATGTTTGCCGATATCAGTCGTGAGCTGGTCGCCGCGCCCAAGGAAGAGCTGGCGGAAGACTGGTTCCGCGGCATGCAGCCCGAGCTGCTGGATCGGACGCCCCTGCGCTACCACTGCCCCTGCAGCCGCGAACGCATGGAAAAGGCGCTGATTTCCCTCGGCAAAAAGGAGCTGCAGTCCATTATCGACGACGATCAGGGCGCGGAGCTGGGCTGCCATTTCTGCATGAAAAAGTATTTCTTCACCACCCGGGAGCTGATCGACCTGCGCGACCAGGCGCTCAGAGCCTGAAGCGAGAAAAGGAGCGCGCCATGTTTCCCTGCATCAATTTTGACGAACGCTTTGCCGACTTTACCTCCGCGTGGATGACTGAGCACCGGGAGGAATACAAGAACTTCGATGCCATGGAAGACGACATGCCCCGGATCTACATGGCTTTTCTGAATGAGCCCGCGAAGTGGCTGGACGGCCTGACCCCCGGCTCCTACTTCACACAGTATGAGGATCCGAAGGATCTGGTGGACTGGCTGGCCGCCTATGGCCGCGAGGGCGTGCCGATTCCCGATCTGCTGCTGGAGCAGATCGAGTTTGTCGGCAAGCCCTGCGAGAAGCGTCTGCTGGCTTTGCTGAAGGATGAGAGCGAGGAGGTCTCCGCCGAGACGCGCATGACGGCCATCAGCCTGCTGCGCTCCATGGGCTCCACACAGCCCAAGATGCTCTACATCGGCTGGCAGATGAACCGCCAGGAGGACGACGAGCTGGCTGACAACGCCCTGGAGTCCCTGGCGGACATGGGCGCGGCCGCTGTGCAGCCGATGCTGGAGGCCCTGCCCAAGGCGAACACCGCCGGACAGGCCGCCATGCTGGACGTGCTGTGCGGCCATCCCGGCAACGAACAGGTGTTCCGCACCGCGCTGCGCCTGTTTGAGACGTGCCCGGACCGCTGCGCCCTGTTTGCCAGCTACCTGGGCAAGCTGGAGGACGACCGCGCCCTGCCGGCGCTGATCCGCCGCGCGCAGGATGACAGCACCTCCTACCTGGACTACATTGAGCTGCGCAGCGCCATCGAGCGGCTGGGCGGCACCGCGCCCGAGCGCGATTTCTCCGACGATCCGGCCTATGAAGCCCTCTCCGGGCTGGACAGCGGCTTCACCGTCGGCTGAGGCGCGAACGATTTTCCCCCATTGATTTTGTTCTGTTGGAGGCTGATTCATGCTTTGCCCCTTCTGCGGCCACTATGGCGGCGACAGCGATATCATCTGTCCGCGGTGCGGAAAGCTTTTGCCGCGCGGCGAAAACAAGGATGAGGGCGTGCGCGCCATCCGTCAGGGAAAGCGGGCCAGGCTGGAGGCCGCTTCAGGCCAGACGCCGATCTGGATGGAGCGCCAGGGCACGGGCCGCAGCTATGTCGATCCCGACACAAGGCCGACCTCCGGCGGGGAAATCCCGCTCTACGCCACCGGCGATATCTATGGTGCCGACGGCCAGCCCGAAAGTCCGGAGCACCGCCGCAGCCGCAAGCTCTACGGGGACGGGGCCGGCTTTGACACCACCTCGGCCGTGCCCCTGGCGCCGCACAAAAAGCGGCGGGGCATGCACGAGGTGAACCAGCACGCGATCAACTGGATGCACGTCGCCCTGTGGCTCGCGGCCCTGGCTGTGGTCGCGATGATCGGTGTCTACCTCTACCTGACGCGCACGCCGGGCGGCCAGAAGATCATGGCGCGCATGGGGCGCGACACCACCTCCGCCGCACTGTGGGAGGTCGGCGAGGAGCGCATGGATACCGGCGACATCGAGGGCGCCATCCTTGATTTTGAGAAGGCCGCTGAGATGGACGGCGATGAGAACATCAACGTGACCGGTCTGCTGACCCTCGGCAGCGCCTATGAGGCGGTGGGACGGCTGGAGGACGCGGAAGCGCTCTATGTCCATATCTACACCGACATCGTGCCCTCGGCCTCCGACGCCTACACCAACGAGATCCGCATCCTGGAGCAGACGGGACGCGCGCCTGAGGCCGCCGTGCTGATGCAGGAGGCCTACCGGAAGACCGGCAACAACGCCTTCCTGCAGCAGCGCACCGATCTGCTGCCCGCGCAGCCGGTGACGGATGTCACCGCGGGCCTCTACGAGCGCAAGCTCTATCTGCCCCTCTCCTCTCCCCAGGGCTATGAGATCTACTATACCTTCGACGAGAACGCGGCCCAGCCCGACGACGGCGAGCTCTACACGCAGTCGATCTTCCTGGACGAAGGCCAGTGGAAGCTCCGCGCGGTCTGCGTCAACGAGGATCTGGTCAGCGACGAGCTGACAGGCACCTACCGCGTCGTGATGCCCTCGCCCCAGCAGCCCTACGCGAGCCTCGCCCCGGCGACCTACAAGCAGCGTCAGCGCGTGCGCCTGCGCCCCGGCGAAAACAACAAGAATGACACCGACATCACCATCTATTACACCATCGACGGCTCCACACCGGATTCGGACTCCCCCATCTACACCGGCGAAGCCTTCTGGCTGCCGGGCGGCTATGTCACCCTCAAGGCTGTGGCGGTCAACGGCTACGGCAAGGCCAGCAACATGCTGGAGATCCTCTACAAGATCGAGGCCAAGCCCTATCCGCTCAAGCCGTACACCACGGAGGACGTGGTCGCCAACCTGAAGCTGAACACCACCACCTACGACGAGTTCCGCAAGGCCTTCGGCGAGCCTGACGCCAGCGAGGACGTGCACCTGGACGGCTTCGACGGCACCGTGCGCCGCTACACCTATCCCTGGGGCTACGCGACCTTCCAGCGCTCCGGCAGCGTGATGCGCTTCATCGAGCTGAAATGCCTCACACCCGATATCAAAGCGCCGCGCGGTGTGGGTGTCGGCGACAGCCTCAGCGCCGTCGTCGGCAAATACCGCGACATGGGCCAGGTCGAGAGCCCGTCCGGCAACCGCGGCCTCTATGACAACAGCGACGGCACCGGCAAGATCCTTGCCCAGCCCGACGGCGGCCATCTGATCCGCTATGTCGCCTACACGCTGGATAGCCACAACTGGCGTCTGGATTTCACCTGCGACAGCGCGGATCAGGTCACGGAGCTCTATATGCTCTTCATTCCGTAAGATTGCCGAGATTTCTCAGCATTTTAACGTCAAGTTCATTTCCCGTTCACACAGCCGCGGTATATTCCAATCACAGGTTAGGGACAGTAACCTGTGACGACAAGATTCTTCTACTCACCTTTCTTTATCCCCTTGCGTGAAGGGACACACGCAAGGGGTTTCTTTTTGTTATCACAAAAGCCGGAGGCTTGCGGCCATCCGGCTTTGTCTTTGCTGCGTGACGGAATGTGCGTCACTGCGTCCACACCTGATATCAGGTGAATGCACAATTTCAGCTGCGTAAGACCGCTCAGTTGGTCTCCCGCACGGTGGTGCCCACCATCACCTGGCGGGACTTGGCCTTGTAGACGTCCGTGTAGAGGAACTCCCTCGCGATCTCGTTCTTCTTCGCGTCGTAGGTCACGCGGTAGCTGTCCACCGAATGGCCTTCGCTGGCCTTGCGCAGCTCGTATTCCTCGTCCGTGTAGATCACGTACTCCTGGTTCTTGTCGCGGATGATCTCGGGTTCCTCGGGCGGCGGAATCACCGTGTCCACCGTCACGATGTCATAGGTCAGGCCGTCCAGTCCCGCGCCGTAGATGCAGACGTTGCACTCGAGCTTCGTGCGGTTGCCCGAGGCGCTCTGCACTGCAGCGGTGATGTAAATATCCTGATCGGTCGTGTTTTTGAACACCAGGTCGATCTTGTGGTTGGAGTACCAGTAGACCGTGGCGTCCTTGCCGTAGGTGGTGTAATTCACCGCCATGGAATGAGGCTCCCTGTGCACGATCTTCATGCCCGCGCGCACAGCCGCCAGGTAGACGGTGCTTGAGGCCTGGCAGACGCCGCCTCCGATGCCGCTCTGCACCTGTTCATAGACGTACTCGTCCGCCGGGAAGAAGCCGTTGCCCACCGTCCGCTGGCCCACAATGTTATTGAAGGAGAAGTTCTGGCCGGGATGCAGGATGGTGCCGGAGATCAGCTCAAAGGCCCTGCGGATGTTGTTGTTGCGGTTTTCCTCGCTGCGGGTGGAGATGGGCGTGGTGCCCTTGCCGCGCAGGGCGACCTGGGTGCGCTTGAGCTTCTCCACGGTCACGTTCGGCTCCACACTCGTCGGCGTCAGCGCGATCTCACCGCTCTGCATCGAGGAGACCATGTGGTACAGCTCCTCCTTGATGCTCTCGGTGTTCAGCATCCGCCCGACAACCTCCTCCTGGAAGGTGAAGGGATAGGTCGCCGAGGGCACGAAGGCGGTCAGCACCGCGTCCTGCGGGGCGATATAGAACTCCTGGGCCAGCCGGCTGAGGATGCTGTCGATCACCGAGGTGTCGCTGCCGGGCACGGTGGTGTACTCCTCAAAGGGCGCCGTCTTCAGCGCTTCCATCGCGGCCAGGCGATCCTCGTTGGTGCCGAGATGGCCCTGCTCCCAGGCGGCCTTCAGCGCATCGTCCACGTGGACGCTCATGCCGAGGTCGGAGGTGCGGATCTCCCGCACCACCTCGCCGCCGTTGGTCAGCTTCACGGACCACTTGTCCGCGCGCTCGTTGGCCTGCTGGGTCACAGCCTCGCGCGCCTCGGCCTGCGTCATGCCGCCGAGGTGAATGCCGTCCACATAGACATTGTCACAGTACACTGTGTTGTAGGGCGCCACGGCCTGGGCGACCTGGCGATCGTGGAGTGCCTTCTGCACGCCCTTCACGCCGTAATAGCCGCCCACCGCGAGGCCGGCCGCCAGCACAAGGCCCACCACGATCTTGAGAACCCTGTGCTTTTTCTTTTCGGGCTCCGGCGGTGTCTGGGAAGGCGGCACGAAGCCGCGGCCCGCGACACCGGCAGGCGCGCGGAGCTGCTCGCCGGAGACGCCGCGCTGCATGCCGCCGGAGGTCTGGGCAAAGGCCGGATAGGGCCGGCTGCCCTGCGGCGGATAATTCCCGGCTGTCTGCGCTCTCTGCTGGGCCGCATAGGGGCTGGCCGGAGCGGTGCTTCTGGCCTGACCTTCCGCCATGTAGGGCGAGGACGCCTGCGCGGGCGGATAGGGCTGCGCATAGCTCCCCGAAGCCTGGGCAAAGCCGCCCGAGGCCTGGGCAAAGCTCCCCGAGCCCTGCTGGATCGGCTGGAAACCGGCGCTTGTCTGCGGATTCCCGTAGGGCCAGATCGGCTGCTGGGGCGGGTAAGGCGTGGAAGACGCGGGTTGCTGGACAGGCGCTTTCTGCTTTGCCGGCGCTGTCTGCGCGCCAAAGTGGCCCCGCGTCACCGCGTTGCCTCTGGGCGTGTTCGCCGGCTGTGACTGGGCGCTGGTCTTTGCGGGACGCGGAGGCTCTGGCTTCTCCTGCGCGGCAGGCTCCGAAGCCTTTTTTTCCTCCGCGGTTCCGGCGCTCGCCTCACTGGCGGCCAGTTCTTCCCGTCGCCGATCCGCACGCCGCCGCCTGGGCGCTGCCGCGGTCTGCAGCTCTGCCTGGGCTTCAGCGCCTTCGATTTCAGGATTCAACGTCATGTTCTCCTTCTGGTTCCTCAGTATCCGCCGGATGCTCAACGCTCTGCGGCGCTTCATTCTCTTCCGTCTGAACGAGCTCCTGTCCGTCCATCAGGGCGATGAACTCCTTGCGGCTCACGGTCTGCTGCTCCAGCAGCGCCTTGACCAGCGTGTTCAGCTCATCGCTGTGGGTGCGGATGGTCTCCTTCGTGCGCTCATAGCACTCGCGCAGCATGCGCTGCACCTCCGCGTCGATCTCGGAGGCCACGCGCTCGGAATACTCGCGGCTCTGGCCAAACTCCATGCCGACAAAGACCTCCTGGTCGCTGCCGAGGTAGATGGTGCCAAGCTTGTCGCTCATGCCGTACTGCGTCACCATGTGGCGGCAGACCTCCGTGGCGCGCTTGAGATCCGAGGAGGAACCGGTGTAAATCTCCCCCATGATGACTTCCTCGGCCGCGTGGCCGCCGAGCATCATGCAGACGGTGTCGAGCATCTGGCTGCGGCTCATGCTGTCCCGCTCCACGGAGGGTAGGGAGAGGGTGTGGCCGCCGCTCTGTCCGCGGGGCACGATGGTGATCAGATGCACCTCATCACACCCGGGCAGGAAATGGCCGACGATCGCGTGGCCGCTCTCGTGCACGGCCACCATGTACTGGTCGTCCGCGTTCACCTTGTGGCTGCGCTTCTCCGGGCCCATCTGCACGCGGTCGATGGCCTCGATCAGCATCTGCTGGGTGATCTCGGTCTTCTTCTCGCGTGCGGCCAGGATCGCGCCTTCGTTCATCACGTTTTCAAGCTCGGCGCCGGTGAAGTAGGGCATCCGCTTGGAAAGGTTGTCCAGATCCACATCTGCGGCCAGGGGCTTCCCCCGGCTGTGCACCTTGAGGATGGCCACACGGCCGTCCTGGTCGGGGTAATTCACGGTGACCTGGCGGTCGAAGCGGCCGGGTCGGAGCAGCGCCGGGTCGAGGATGTCGCGACGGTTGGTCGCAGCCATCACGATCACGCCCTCGTTGACCTCAAAGCCGTCCATCTCCACCAGGAGCTGGTTGAGGGTCTGCTCGCGCTCGTCGTGTCCGCCGCCGAGGCCAGCGCCCCTGTGACGGCCCACCGCGTCGATTTCGTCGATGAAGACGATGGAGGGCGCGTGCTTCTTGGCCTGGTCAAACAGGTCGCGCACACGGCTCGCGCCGACGCCGACAAACATCTCGACGAAGTCGGAGCCGGAGATGGAGAAGAAGGGCACGTTCGCCTCGCCGGCCACGGCCTTCGCCAGCAGGGTTTTGCCCGTGCCGGGAGGGCCCACCAGCAGCACGCCCTTGGGGATGCGCGCGCCGACGGCGGTGTAGCTCTTGGGATTCTTCAGGAAATCGACCATCTCCTGGAGCTCTTCCTTTTCCTCGTCAGCGCCGGCCACGTCCGCGAAGGTGATCTTGTTGGTGGCAGGATTCTGCAGGCGCGCGTTGGAGCGGCCAAAGTTCATCACCTTGCCGCCGCCGCCCATCTGGCTGCGCATCATGTACACCCAGACCGCGATCAGGATGCCCGTCGTGATGAGGAAGGGCAGGAAATCATACCACCAGGCGCGGGCCACGGCGGCGCGGTACTGCACGTCGAAGCCCAGATCGTCCACGGAGATTTCTTCCAGGGATTTTCCCTCGCGGTTGGCCACGATCTGCCGCGCCGTTTCGATAAAGTCCTCGCCGATCGTGGTCTCAAAGTCATAATCCGTCTCGGGGAAATCTGTACGCCTCACGCGGCTGTCCTTGTTCAGGCCGACCAGCGTGGTGCCGCGGATCGCGACGGCGGCCACCTGCCGGTTCTTGATACGGCTGAGCAGCTCTGGATACTCGATGCGGCGGCTGACGGCGGGGTTCATCCCGTTGCTCAGCAGCATCGCGATGCCCAGCAGCATGGCGAGGAAGATCAGATAGCTGATCAGGACACGGGTCGATTTTTTCAAGGGTGTTTTCCTCCTTGATGAGAATCATTGCCGCGCGGGTAAAGCAGGTCGGGCATGCAGATCAAGCTCTCACTTGCCCTCGTTTTCATAAATGCGCGGCGCAAGCACGCCGATGTCCGGCAGATTGCGATACTTTTCGTCGTAGTCGAGGCCGTAGCCCACCACGAAGGCGTCCGGAATCTCGAAGCAGGAATAGTCCGTCTTGAGATCCACGCGGCGGCGGGCAGGCTTGTCCAGCAGCGTCGCAATGCGGATGGAAGCCGCGCCGCGGCCGTTCAGGTGCTGCTTGAGGTAGTGGAGGGTGACGCCGGAGTCCACGATGTCCTCCACGATCAGCACATCGCGCCCGGTGATGTCGTGATCCAGGTCCTTGCGGATCTGCACCACGCCGCTGGACTTGGTCGCCGCGCCATAGCTGGAGACAGCCATGAACTCCGTGGTGAGGGGAAGGTCAATCTCGCGGATCAGGTCGCAGAAGAAGGGTGTCGCGCCCTTGAGAATGCAGAGCAGCACAGGGGCCTTCCCGGCATAATCGCGGGTGATCTGCTCCCCCAGGCTGCGCACAGACGCGGCGATTTCCTCTTTGGTGACAAGGATGCGGTCGAGATCCTCGTAGATCTTCGCGGTCTTCTCCATGGTTTTTCCTCCCTATCTCCGTCTCGTGGTGAGGTGATTCCGTTCATGTCATCCAGGGCATGGTTTCCTTCCAGGTGAGGCGGATGCTTGTCTCATCCAGATTGTAGGGCGGCACATCCCCCGCCCCGACGCCGCCGGCGAGGAGCACCTCATGTCCCTTACACAGCAGCGGCACCCGTTCCCGGAAGGGCGCGTCCACATGCCGGTCGGTCAGGTAGTCCTGCAGGCTCTTCCTGCCAGACGACCCGAAGGGTCTGATCCAGTCCCCCGTCTCCCGCGTCCGCAGCACACAGCCCTTCAGCCAGCCTGCCGGAATTTCCTGGCAATGCCTGCCGTCCCCGGGCGTACCCTCGGAAGGAAGCGCCTGGAGCGTCCACTCGCCGAGCCGCCAGCTTTTTGCATGCTCCGACAGCGGGACAGGCTGAGGTGTTTCCGGCTTATTCGGCGGCACCAGGTGTACCGCCTGCCAGCCGGTATAGCCGTGCCAGTCGCCGGGCAGATTGCAGCGTGACCCGACGGCAGCATTGATGAGGGCCGCCAGCTCCTCGGTCTGATCGGATGAGAGCGCGCGTTCGTCCATCACATGGCCCGTCTCGCGCATCCAGAGCATGCGCAGTATCCGGGTCTGAAGCCCTTTGGGCAACACACTGAGCGCTTTTCGCGAAAGGTGCCGCTCGCCAGGCACCGGAAGCCCCCGAAGGGCCAAGACATTCAGCGCCTCCTCGTCCTCCCTGAGCAGCTCCGCCGTGCGGGCGATGCGCGCGGCGCATCCGGCGCTTATGCTGTCCATCAGGGGCAGCAGCTGATGCCGCACCCGGTTGCGCAGGTAGGTGTCAACGGCGTTGGACTCATCCTCGCGCCAGGTCTGTCCGTTGGCCGCAAGGATGTCCCGCAGCTCCTGCCGTGAGAAGGCCAGCAGCGGACGGATGACGGTCAGCCCGCCGATATTCGTCTCGCGGGCCATGCCGCCCAGGCCGTCAAGGCCCGCGCCGCGCATCAGGTGCAGCAGCAGGGTTTCCGCCTGGTCGTCCCGATGATGGGCCAGGGCCACGGGGATGCCGCCCTCCGCCTCGGATGCCTCGCGAAGCCGGGCAAAGCGCTCGCGCCGTGCCCAGTCCTCGCCTGCGCCTGCGGGCGGCTGCAGGTGATAGACCCGCAGCGGCACCCGGCGCTCCTCACAGAGCTGGCGGACAAAGGCTTCATCCTCGTCCGAAGCCGCGCGCAGGCCATGGTGCACGTGGGCCGCATATAGCGCCAGCGTGCCCCTGTCGCGAAGAGCGGTCAGCAGCAGGAGCAGCGCCACTGAGTCCGCGCCGCCGCTCAGGGCGAGCATCAGGCACTTCGGCAGCGGGCCGAGCCGCTCCAGGTACTTGTTCCCTTCCGTCATGTGGAGGGCCGCAGCGGCGCGTTGCAGATCGGACAGGGCTCGAGGCTCTTGTAGGGATCGTTGTTCAGCTCGCCGTAGGTCAGCACGCCTTTGAAGGGCAGGAACTTCTGGTTGGCGGACTTGCAGTTGGGGTCCAGGTGGTAGCGCTCGCCGCCGTTGGGGTTATAGTACAGCTTGGTGGCCGCGTCCGCAGTCTCCGGTGGAGGCGGCGGCTGGGTCGGCAGGGCGTTCTCCGGGGACGGAGAGGGCGTCGCCTCGTGGCTCTCCAGCGAGCGGGGATCTACGTACCACACGCCGTCCTCCTTCAGCACCACGATCTTCTGCAGATACTTCTGGATGCTGTTGGTGGTCAGGTGGCGGTCGATGGTCGCCTCCACGGTCACCGTGCGGCTTGTGTCGTTGTCCGTGCCGGTGATGGCCGTCACGTTAAAATCCACGGGATGGCGGTTGCCAACCAGCTGGAAGATGGACACGGAGGCGTTCTCCTGGCTGCGCACCCAGGAGGGCGGGCAGAGGGTCACCATGTTGTCATAATTGTTGACGGACCAGAAATAATAGAAGTTCTTGACCTGCTCCGCCGCCTCGCTGTTCAGCGGATCGGTGCGGTTGGCCGCGGCGGCCTGGGCCACAGGCTCGGGCGTAGCCTCCAGCACGACCGCTTCCGCGGCCGTCGCTTCCGCTTGAGGCGCGGAGGCCGGTGTGCCGGCGCCCTGGGCCTGCTGCTGGCGGTCCTGACCCGGCTGTGCCAGTCCGCTGGCCACAGCCACCACGGCCAGGGCGGCCAGGATGACGGTCACGGTCGCCCGCGTCCCGCCGCGCAGGGGCGATTTGATCAGCCACAGGCAGGCGATGGCCGCCACGGCCAGGACGGTGAAGACCCAGCGCAGGGGCGTGGCGGGAAAGACCATGGACAGGGCGAAGAGGATGAGCAGCGCCGCGCCGACGCAGCCGTACAGGATGGGCCCTTTGAGCAGGGTCGTCGTGTTGGGATTGGCCTGCGCAGGCTGCTGTCCGGCCTGCTGATAGGGCTGGGCGTAGGGGCTCTGGCCGTAGCCGTTCTGAGGCGGCGCGCCATAGCCGGGCTGCTGGGCGTAGGGATTCTGGCCGGGATAGCCATTAGGCTGACCATAACCCTGGGGCGGATAGCCTTGGTAGCCGTTCTGCACCTGGCCATAGCCCTGCTGGGCGTAGGGATTCTGTCCGGGGTAGCCGCCGGGCTGACCGTAGCCCTGGGGCGGATAGCCGCCGTTCTGCTGCGGCTGCTGATAGCCGTACCCGGCGTAGGGATTGGGCTGCCCATAGGGTGCGTAGCCCCCGCTGCTCTGGCCGGGCTGACCGGCAGACTGCTGGGGCTGACCGCCCGTCTGCTGGCCCTGCCTGTAAGCGTTCTGCTGATAGGCCGCATAGGGCTGGTTGGCGTTCACAGGCTGCTGGCCATTGCCGTAGCTCTGACCGTTCCAGCCTCCGCCGGCCCTGTTCGGATCATACTGCATGTATCTCCTCCTTCCCGGAGTGTGAGGCGCAAAGCTTTCCGCGAAAACAGAAAGCAAAAACATTACGAAAACAGCGGTGGCCGATTCCACCGTCGTTTAGTATACCACAATTCGGGGCTTTTTCTGCTTCTTTTCAAGGCAATGAACAAAATTAATCAAAATGTCATATTTTTATCGGGGACCGCGGCGGCTTGCCTTCCGGGTGCTTCATGCTATAATAGCACTGCTGAAATACAAGCCGTGGGGAGACGATACCGATGACGAAGACTGAGATGAAGCGCGGAAACCTGGACATGACGCAGGGTGAGCCGGCGCGCCTGCTGATCCGCTTTGCGCTGCCGATGCTGGTCGGAGGCATCTTTCAGCTCATGTACAACATGGTGGATACCATCGTTGTCGGGCGCTTTGTCAGTATCGAGGCGCTGGCGGCCATCGGCGCAACCAGCTCCGCCACGATGTTCCTGATGATGATGGGCGGCGGCCTGACCAATGCCCTGTCCGTCATCGTCTCCCAGGCGGAGGGTGCCCGCCAGGAGGAAAAGCTGCGGCGGGCGGTGACCCATGCCGTGTACCTGGTGGCTGCCGCAGGACTTCTGCTCGGTCTGGCCTCCACGATCGGCGCGCGTCCCTTCATGCGCCTGCTGGGCGCGCCGGAGAACGTGATCGACGGCTCGGTAACCTATCTGCGCATCGTCGGCGGCATGACGATCGCCCAGATGGCCTACAACGGAGTCGCGGCCCTGCTGCGCGCCATCGGCGACTCGAAGACGCCGCTGATCTTCCTGATCTTTTCCTCTCTGCTCAATGTGGTCTTGGATCTTTTCTTTGTGCTGGCGCTGCACGGCGGCGTTGCGGGCGTCGCCTGGGCGACGGTTCTCTCCCAGGCCGTGTCCGCCCTCCTCTGCACGATCTATATGCTCAGGCAGTACCCGCGTCTGCGGCCCAGCCGTGAGGCCTGGCAATTTGACGCGGGGCTCATCCGGGATTACCTGCGCATCGGCCTGCCCATGTGCGCCCAGAGCGGGGCGCTGAGCATCGGCATGTTTGTGATCACCGCGGTGATCAACTCCTTCGGCTCGGATGTTGTGGCCGCCTATACCATCGGCAACAAGGTGGAACAGCTGGCCACGGTGAGCTTCTACAACCTGGCCTTCTCCTTCTCGGTGTACGCCGGGCAAAACTTTGGTGCGCGCCGCTTCGAGCGCATCAAGGAGGGACTGCGGAAGGGACTTGGCATCATCGGCGGACTGGCGCTCCTGTCCACGGTGCTGATCCTGATCTTCGCGCGGCCGCTGGCCCGGGTCTTTATGGAGGAGGAGGCCCAGGCTGTCCTGCACAGTGCGGTCGACATGATCCGCATCGAGGCAGCGCTGTATATCGCATTGGGCGCCATCTGGACGGTGAATTCCTGCCTGCGCGGCATCGGCGCCGTGAAGATCACGCTGGTGTCCAGCCTGGTGGAACTGGTGTGCAAGATCGGGCTGTCGCTTCTGCTGCCGCGCTTCATGGGCACCATCGGCATCTGGATCGCGGCCCCCGCCGGATGGGTGCTTGGATTGATCCCCTCTTTTGCCTACCTGAGCTGGTGGTTCCGCGATCCGCAGGGACGGTCCGAAGCCCTGCAGGCGTAACACAAAGGCCGGGACGTTGTGAGAGCTGTCCCGGCCTTTGTTATGTATACGATTCTTATGTTTATTCCAGAATGACCCGCGCCTCGTAGGGCAGCAGGACCCCGGGCTTGTGGCCCGCGTAGTTGGAGATCAATTCCTCCCCATGGGTGCCATCCAGCAGGGTGCAGGGCACGGTCTTCTCCGTCCAGTTGAGGACAACGGTCATGCGTTGGCCGTCCAGCTCGCGGCGATAGGCGTAGACGCTGGGATCGTCCTCCAGCAGCGGCACGAAGGAGCCGTAGACCATGATCGGGTGCTGCTTGCGCAGGGCGATGAGCTTCTTGTAGTAATTGAGCACGCTGTCGGGATCCCTGGCCTCGTCCTCGGCGTTGATCTTCAGGTAGTTCTGGTTGACCGCGATCCACGGCGTGCCCGTGGTAAAGCCCGCGTTCTCCGAGCGGTTCCACTGCATGGGCGTGCGCGCGTTGTCGCGGGAGATCCGCTCGAGCCAACGCATCATGTCCTCCGGGTGCACCTTGCCGCTGTCCACCCAGAGCCGCCAGGTGTTGAACACCTCGATGTCGCGGTACTGGTCCAGCTTGGAGAAGTAGGCGTTGGTCATGCCGAGCTCCTCGCCCTGGTAGACGTAGGGCGTGCCGCGCATGGTGTGGATCAGGGTCGCCAGCATCTTGGCGCTGCGCACACGGAAGAGCGGGGCGTCGTTGCCGTAGCGGCTGACCTGGCGGGGCTGGTCATGGTTGCTCAGGTACATACTGTTCCAGGCCTTGCCCTCCAGCTTCATCTGCCAGCGGTTGAGGATCTCGCGAACCTCCGCCAGCGGCGCGCCGTGATCGCTCCACTTGCCCAGCTCCGTGCCGTCGTTCAGCGCGTCGTTGTGCTCGAAGGAGAAGATCATGTTCAGCTCGCTGCCATCGTTGGAGGCGTAGCGGATAGCCTGTTCGGGTGTGCCGCCCGCCTCGCCCACGGTTAGCAGGTCGTACTTGTTCAGCACGCGCTCGCGCATCTCGCGCAGGTAGCGGTGGGTCGTCTCCGTGTGCTTGTATCACATCCATGCGGAAGCCGTCCACACCCTTGTGGCACCACCAGGTCATCATGTCGTAGACCTCGTCGCGCACCTTCGGGTTGGCCCAGTTGAGGTCGGGCTGCTTGCGGCTGAACAGGTGCAGGTAATACTGGCCGGTGGCCTCATCGAACTGCCACGCGCCCTCGGCGAAGTGGGAGCCCCAGTTGTTCGGCGCGCTGCCGTCCGGCTTGGGATCGCGCCAGATGTAATAGTCGCGGTAGGGATTGTCGCGGCTCTTGCGGCTCTCCACAAACCACGGATGCTCATCCGAGGAGTGATTGACCACCAGGTCCATCACCAGCTTCATGCCGCGGGCGTGAATGCCCTCCAGCATGCGGTCAAAATCGGCCATGGTGCCGAATTCCTTCATGATGTCGCGGTAATCCGAGATGTCGTAGCCGTTGTCATCATTGGGCGAGGCGAAGAACGGGCTGAGCCACAGCACCGTGACGCCCAGATCCTTCAGGTAGTCCAGATGCTCGGTGACGCCGTTCAGGTCGCCGATGCCGTCCCCGTTGGAATCGGCAAAACTGCGCGGATAGATCTGATAGACCACCGCTTCCTTCCACCATGTGCGCTTTTCCTGCTCCATTGCGTGACACTCCTCACTTGTTTGATCGCTGGGTGATGAGGACAGTATAGCACCGTTCAGGCCAAAAGAAAAGGGCCCCGCCCGGTCTTGCAACGGGAGAAAAAAACAGTATAATGTTGTCACCACCACTGACAACTCGCAGAGAAGGAGCATGCCCATGACCATCCGGGATTACAAGTTTGACGGCAGCAAAAAGCTGAGAATCAAGGATCTGCCCACCGACGCCGGTGACGATAAAGGAAAGAAATCAGAGCTGGCGAAGCAGACCCAGGTCAACCTGCTCCGCGCCTCCGAGCTGCAGGAGCGCCTGTATGCCGCGGGACGCGAGGGCCTTGTCATCGCCATCCAGGCCCGCGACGCGGCCGGTAAGGATTCCCTGATCCGTAAGGTGTTCTCCGGGCTGAATCCCGCCGCGCTGGAGGTGCACTCCTTCAAATCCCCCAGCTCCACGGAGCTGAGCCACGATTACCTCTGGCGCATCCATGCCGCCCTGCCGCCGCGCGGCAAGATCGGTGTGTTCAACCGCAGCCAGTACGAGGATGTGCTGGTGGTGCGCGTTCATCACATGGAGAAGGGCTACAAGCTCGCCCCGCGCTGCCTGACGGAGGATTTCTTTCCCAGGCGCTACGCACAGCTGCGCAACTGGGAGGATTATCTCTACGAGAACGGTATCCGCATGGTCAAGCTCTTCCTGAATGTATCCAAGGAGGAACAGCGCCGGCGCTTTTTGGAGAGGGTGGAGCGCGAGGAGAAGCACTACAAGCTCTCCACCAACGATATGATCGAGCGGGCGGCCTGGGACGACTATGACGCCGCCTTCGAGGACGCGATCAACGCCACCGCGACGCCGCGCAGCCCTTGGTATGTGCTGCCGGCCGATACCAAGTGGTACACCCGCTACCTGACCAGCCAGCTGCTGGTGGACACCCTGGAGGAGATGGATCCCCAGTTCCCGGCCATCGATCCGGCCGAGGCCGCCCGCATCCCGCAGATGCTGGAGGAGCTTGGCTATCATGAGGAGCTGAAAACCCGGGACAGCAGCGCGGCAGAGTCCTGATTCTTTCGATTGAACTGCATTATAACGGGCAGGCGGGCGAAGCAATGGCCCAGACCGCTGCCAGCACCATAAGACGAAGAAAACGGAGGCATCCATCATGCGCAAGGAGACAAGCTATCTTTCCAGGGACGGGAAAACCCTGCTGCACGGCTGGCGCTACACGCCGTCCGAGCATCCGAAGGCTGTGCTGCTGATTTCCCACGGCATGAATGAGTACATCGACCGCTACGCGCCCTTTGCCGAATGGCTCTCGCAGCGTGGCTGGGCGGTCTACGGCCACGACCATCTGGGGCACGGCGCGTCGGTGCGCAGCGAGAAGGACTGGGGCTATTTCGGCGAGCAGGCCCACCCGATGGATCTGCTGATGGAGGATATCCACACCATGCGGAAGCTGGCCGAAAAGGACTTCCCCGGCCTGCCCGTGTTCCTGCTGGGACACAGCATGGGCAGCTTTGTCGTTCGGAAGTACATCATTCTCTACGGCGCGGGCCTTTCCGGCTGCGCCATCGTGGGCACGGGCTGGATGAGCGCCGCGGTGACGGGCGGCGGCAAGGCGGTGCTGAAGCTGCTGACCCGCTTCCAGGGCGGCCGCGCCCGCTCCACCTTCGCCAGCGGACTGACCTTCGGCGGCAATGATTACAAGACCTACGACACCACCGGCACGGATCCAACGCGCAGCTGGCTGACCAAGGATGTCGACATCGTCAAGCGGTATTTCGCCGATCCGCGCTGCACCTATACCTTCACCCTGAACGGCTTCTACGGCCTGGTGGACTGCGTGTCCTATGTCTGCAAGCCCGCCAACATTGCGAAAACGCCCAAGGAGCTGCCGCTGTACATCACCTCCGGCTCGGAGGATCCGGTCGGCGCCATGGGCAAAGGCCCCACGGCTGTAGCTGAGGCCCTTCGTCGGGCAGGCTGCACGGACGTCACCCTGAAGCTCTACCCCGGCGACCGCCACGAGATCCTCAACGAGACCGACCGCGACCAGGTCTGGCTGGATTTCGCCCAGTGGTTTGAAAGCAAGCTGCCGTAAGACACAAACCAAAGAACATAGCCCTGACGGTTCATGCCTCGCGTGAGGCAGCGTCAGGGCTTTTGTTATGAAGATTGTCTCTATTGCGGCGGGTTTGAGCCGTGTGGCCTTTTCGCTCACGGCGCAGCAGGCTCGGCGTTCTGTTGCAGATTGACCATCACAATGCCTGTGCCGAAGGTCACCAACCTGGACAGCCAGTCCGTCCTGGCGGTGCGCAGATCCTCCGCTGTCGTGGCCTGCGCGAATAGAAGCTGCTGGGCCGGGGTCGGCTCCAGCTTGACCAGTGTGTCCTTCACGCGGGTGAGCTGGAACACGTCGGTGATCAGCTTCTTGTCCCTGCCCAGGGGGTAGTAGCTGTAATAATTCACCTGGTCGAGGGTCTCGTTCGGCAGCGCCCGCGGGTTGGATTCCAGCAGGTACAGCACGCCGCGCTGCAGGAACTCCTCCACCTCCAGGCAGAAGCTGATGTAATGGCCATCCTCCAGGCGGAAGGGCGCGGAGGTCGACTCGGTGCCCGTGGACAGGAAGGCGATGGTCACCCTCGCGCTGCCGAAGCCCCGCGCCTGCAGCCGTTCGCACAGGCCGACCAGATCCGCCCACTGGGTGGCGGTCCGGAAGCGCGTTGCGAAGAGTACATTCTTGCCGGAGGCTGCCGCCGGGGCCAGGGCGAGCATGATCTCCGGTGCGGTCATAAAGTCCGTGCGGCAGATCCACAGGCCGTTGAAGGTGGTGCGGAGCTTCGCGATGGTCGGGTAGGTCTCGGCGTCCGCCGTCTCCAGGCGGTCGATGTGCGTGACGTCCACCGGCGTGGATTTGGGCAGATGGTTGTAGGGGAGCAGCTTCATCAGCTCCAGCAGCAGACTGTCCATCTCGTCCGCATCCTGCAGGCCCAGCACCGCGCCGAGGGCGTTGGCGATGGAGGCCGGCCCGCAGCCGCGCTTGCTGAAGCGCTTGGCGAGGTAAAAGTACTCAGTTTTTTTGAAGCGCTGGTCCCGCTGCATCACGAAAGGACAGAGGGTCAGGCTTTCCTCCAGCGCGCCGTCCGCAAAAGCATGTGGGAGGCAGGAGCCCAGGAGCATCAGCGCGCACAGCAGCCAGGCCGCTATCCGCTGTTTTCCTCCGATCAAGGCTCTCACCTCCCACATTTGATGGGACGAGTATAGCATGATTCAGAACAATTGTAAAGAAATCGTCCTGATTCCGGTTTTGTCAGTTCCCTGTTTTGCCAGATCCTGTCAGGTCAATGCCCAGCTCCTTCGCGCAGGCCTCCAGCTTGTCCAGCGCCTCCACGATCTGCTCAGGTTTGTGTGAGGCGGTGACGCAGAAGCGCAGCCGGGCCTCGCCGTGGGGCACCGCCGGGTAGACGGCCGGGGGCACAAACACGCCCGCGTGGCGCATGGCATTGGAGAGGTGCGCGGCGTCCTCGTCGGGGCCCACCAGCACCGGGAGAATGGCGGTCTTCCCCGCCAGGCCCATCTGGAAGCCGTGCCTGTGGGCCTCCTCCATGAAACAGTCCACATTGCGGCGCAGGCTCTCCATGACGCTCGGGTCGCGGCGGATCAGCCGGATGCTCTCCAGCGCGGCCGCGGCGATGGGCGGTGAGATGCCCACGGAGAACACAAAGCCGGGCAGCATGTAGCGCTGGTACTCGATCAGGTTCCGGCTGCCGCACAGGTAGCCGCCGCAGGCGCCCAGGCCCTTGGACAGGGTGCCCATCTTGATGTCGATCTCGTCCCCGCGCAGGCCGAAGTATTCGTCCACGCCGCCGCCGGTTTTGCCGATGACGCAGGTCGAGTGGGCCTCGTCCACCATCAGGAACGCGCCGTACTTTTCCTTGATCCGGATAAACTCGGGCACCGGCGCGATATCGCCGTCCATGGAGTAGACGCCCTCGATGCAGATCAGCACCTTCTCGAACTTGTCCCGGCGGCTGGCCAGGATGCGGTCGAGGGCCTCGGGGTCATTGTGCGGGAAGGGCCGCGCCGTCGCATGGGACAGGCGGCAGCCCTCCGCTACCGAGTTGTGGATGTAGCGGTCATAGACGACGAGATCGTTCGGGCCGACAAAGTTGCCCACAAAGGTGACGTTGGTGGAGTGGCCCCCGACCAGCACCAGGGCGTCCTCGGCGTGCTTCCACTCCGCCAGCTCGCGCTCCAGCGTCTGGGTCAGGGTCTTCTCGCCGGCCAGCAGACGGCTGCCGGAGGCCGAGGTGCCATAGCGGCGGATGGCGTCGATGGCGGCTTCGGAGACCTCCGGGCGTCCGGACATGCCGGCGTAGTTGTAGGAGCCGAAGTTGAGCACCCATTTGCCATCCATCAGGCTGCGGTCTGTCAGCGCCGAATCATGCTTGATGAAATACGGGTTGTCCTCCGGTGAATCGCCCACGAGCGCGGCATAGCGCTCGCAAAAGGCTTTGTACTCAGCCGAGTCCTCAAAGCGGGTCACCGGGTGTACGGTTGCGGTTGGGTCCATAGAATCCCTCCTTCAGGTACAGACTGTCGGCGGTTATGAATGCGAATGAATGAAAGGTGCCGCGCGCCAAATACGGCCGCGGACGCGAAATGCCGACAGCTATCATATACTTGATTTGCCAAGGTTTGTCAACGTATCCGGGCCATTACGCGTTGCCTGCATCCTGCATTTTTTGCGTTTTCTCCCTGTGGGCGCTCCATGGGTTGTCCGATGAATTTCCCGCAATCCCTTGCGCTCGGGTGTCGAATCGACTATAATACCCCTGACACAAGCAAACCGCCTGGTGGCATCTGCGTTGCAAGGAGGACACTGTATGAGTCGTGTTGTCGTGTTTGACCATCCATTGATCCAGCATAAGCTGAGCATTATGCGTGATAAGGCCACAGGCGCGAAGGAATTCCGTGAGCTGCTGGAAGAGATCTCCATGCTCATGATTTACGAAGTGACCCGCGATCTCGAGACGGAGGAAACCATCGTCGAAACGCCGATCATGACCTGCACGTGCAGGAAGCTGTCCGGCCGCAAGCTGGCGGTGGTGCCGATCCTCCGCGCCGGCCTGGGCATGGTGGACGGCGTGCTGAACTTGATCCCCGCCGCGAAGGTCGGCCACATCGGCCTCTATCGCGACCCGAAGACCCTCGAGCCCGTCGAGTACTACTGCAAGCTGCCCCCGGACTCCGAGGATCGTGAGATCATGGTGGTCGATCCGATGCTGGCCACTGGCGGCAGCGCTAGTGCGGCCATCCAGTTTATCAAGAACCGCGGCTGCAATCACATCCGCCTGGTCAACCTGATCGCCGCGCCGGAGGGCGTCAAGCGCATCCAGAAGGACCATCCCGATGTGGATATCTACATCGCGGCGCTGGACGATCACCTGAACGATCACGGCTACATCGTTCCCGGCCTCGGCGACGCCGGCGACCGCCTCTTCGGCACCAAGTAAGCCAAACACAGCAGCCCCTCATCCCGGCACAGCGGTCAGGATGAGGGGCTGCTTTTTGATGTCATGAGGATGTCAGATTATCGGGTCAGGCGTTTTTGACCCGCAGCGCCCGGATGGCGTTCAGCACGGCCAGCACCATCACGCCCACGTCGGCGAAGATGGCCAGCCACATGCCGGCGATGCCCATCGCGCCCAGCGCCAGGCAGATCAGCTTGACGCCGATGGCGAAGACGATGTTCTCGCGGACGATCCGCATGCACTTGCGCGCGATGCCGATGGCCTTAGCGATCTTCAGCGGATCGTCGTCCATCAGCACGATATCCGCGGCCTCAATCGCGGCGTCGGAGCCGAGCGCGCCCATGGCGATGCCGACATCGGCCCGGGTCAGCACCGGGGCGTCATTGATGCCGTCGCCCACGAAGGCCAGCACCTCGCCGCTCTTCTTCTCCGCCAGCAGCTTCTCCACCAGCGATACCTTGTCCTGCGGCAGAAGTCCCGCGTGCACCTCGCTGATGCCCAGCTCCCGGGCCGCATCCTTCGCAGCCTCCTCGCGGTCGCCCGTGAGCATCACGGTGCGCTGCACACCCCTGCGTTTCAGCGCGGAGATGGCCTCGGCGGCATGGGGCTTCAGCCGGTCCGCGATGAGGATGTGTCCGCAGTACGCGCCGTCCACCGCCACATGCACCACGGTGCCCACGCTGCGGCAGTCTGCATAGGCCACGTTCAGCGCGCGCATCAGCTTGTCATTGCCGACGGCCACGTTCCTGCCGTCCACCACCGCGCACACGCCCTGCCCGCTGATCTCGCGGACGTCGCGCACCCGCTCCGCATCAATCTCTTTGCCATAGGCGTGGCGGAGGCTCTCGCTGATGGGATGGGCGGAATAGCACTCGGCGCAGGCTGCGTATTCGATCAGCTGCTCGGTGGGAATAGCCGCGTGGTGGATGCCCGCCACCTCAAACACGCCCTCGGTCATGGTGCCGGTTTTGTCAAACACCACCGTGCGAGTGGAGGCCAGCGCCTCCAGGTAGTTGGAGCCCTTCACCAGCACGCCCGCGCTGCTCGCGCCGCCGATACCCGCGAAGAAGCTGAGGGGAATCGAGATCACCAGCGCGCAGGGGCAGGAGATGACCAGGAAGGTCAGCGCGCGCATCACCCAGTCCATCCAGTCCGGGCTCAGGCCCAGAAGGAGCCGGACGACGGGGCCCAGCACGGCCAGCGCCAGCGCCGCGTAGCACACAGCGGGCGTATAGACCCGGGCAAACCGGCTGATAAAGGCCTCGCTGCGGCTCTTGAGGGAGGACGCGTTCTCCACCATGTCGAGGATCTTCGACGCGGTGGACTCGCCAAAATCGCGCGTTGTGCGCACCCTGAGCACACCGGTCATGTTCACGAAGCCGGAGAGCACCTCGTCCCCCGCATGGACGCTGCGCGGCACGCTCTCGCCGGTCAGCGCCGCGGTGTTCAGTGTCGAGGAGCCTTCCACCACCACGCCGTCGATCGGTACCTTTTCGCCGGGGGTGATCTGGATGATGGAGCCGATCTCCGCCTCGTCGGGGTCGATCCGCTCCACACCGCTGTCGGTGACGAGGTTGGCGTAATCCGGGCGAATGTCCATCAGCTCCGAGATGCTTCTGCGGCTCCTGCCCACGGCCACGCTCTGGAACAGCTCGCCGATCTGGTAGAAGAGCATCACGGCGACGGCCTCCACATAGTCGCCGGTTTTCGCCGCGCCCAGCGCCAGCGCGCCGATGGTTGCCACGGCCATCAAGAAGCATTCGTCAAAGGGCTGGCGGTTCTTGATGCCCTTCCAGGCCTTGAGCAGCACGTCGTAGCCGATGATGGCGTAGGGCACCAGGTAGCACGCGAGCTTTACCCAGCGCAGCCCTTCCCCGTCAAGCGGCAAAAAGTGCAGCACGATCATCAGCACCGCCGACACCACGATGCGCACCAGGGTTTTCTTTTGCTTCCTGTTCAAGACACGGCCTTCTTTCCGTCTGTCTCCCGTCGGATACTGTTTCTATTAGAAGAAGATCTCGCAGTCGCTTTCCACCTTGCGGCAGGCGTCGAGCACGGTGGGCATCACGGTCTTGGGATCGGTGCCCTCCTCAAACTCCACGACCATCTTGAGGGTCATGAAATTGACGGTCGCCTGCTTGACGCCGGCGGTACGGTTGGCTGCCTCCTCCATCTTGTTGGCACAGTTGGCGCAGTCCACTTCGATCTTATAGGTCTTCTTCATGACGGTACTCCCCTTTCCCATTCACATATGAACAACTGTTCATATGATGGATTGAGTATAGCACAGTGCTGCCTCCCTGTCAATGCCGCGCAGACGCTTTGTTTCTGTTTTTAGGAAAGAAATGTGCTCGAACACCGCAGACAGGCCTGAAATCCTGAAAGATTTCGGATTTCAGGCCAAAAAAGCCGCCGCAAATCTTGCATCCGCTCAGAAAATGTGTTACACTCAATCGGTATGCTCTAATACCGGGGACGGGCATACCTCGATCAATCTCCGGAAAGAGCTACATCCAATCAGGAGGGAATTGTTTTCATGAGCTATACCTGCGAGAGACTGTCCAGCAACAAGGTCAAGATGACGTTTGAAATCCCCGCAGCGGATTTCGATGCCGCCATGCAGAAGGCATATATCAAGAACCGCAGCCGCATTGCGGTGCCCGGCTTCCGCAAGGGCCACGCTCCCCGCAAGATGATCGAAACGATGTACGGCGAGAGCGTCTTTTATGAGGATGCGTTCGACATCGTCTTCCCCGACGTGTATGACGCCGCCATCGAGGAGGCCAAGGTGGAGGCTGTGGATCAGCCCGAGATCAGCATCGACCAGATCGGCGCGGGCCAGGATCTGAAGGTCACCTGCGAGGTGTTCGTCAATCCTGAGGTCACCCTGGGCGACTACAAGGGCCTCGAGGTCGAGATCGAGCGCGAGACCGTGACCGACGCCGACGTGCAGCGCCGCATCGAGCAGGACCAGGCCAAGGCCAGCCGCACCGTGGAGGTGCTGGACCGCCCCGTCGCCGACGGCGACACCGTGAACCTGGACTATGCCGGCACCGTGGACGGTGTGGCCTTCGCCGGCGGCACCGCCGAGAAGCAGACCCTGAAGATCGGCAGCCACCAGTTCATCCCCGGCTTCGAGGAGCAGATGGTCGGCATGTGCGTCGCCGAGGAGAAGGACCTCAACGTCACCTTCCCTGCTGACTACCACGCCAAGGAGCTGGCCGGCAAGGAGGCTGTGTTCCATGTGAAGGTCAACAGCATCTCCAACACCGAGCTGCCCGAGCTGGATGACGACTTCGCCGCCGACGTCAGCGACTTCTCCACCTTCGCCGAGTACAAGGCCGATATCGAGAAGCAGCTGAAGGAGCAGGCCGAGAAGAATAATGAAGCGATGGCCGAGAACGCCGTGGTCGAGAAGGCCGTGGAGAACGCCACCGTCGACATCCCCGAGGCCATGATCCGCCGCGAGACCAACAACATCCTGCGCGAGATGCAGATGCAGATGGCTCACCAGGGCCTGCGCATGGAGGATTACCTCAAGTACACCGGCCAGACCGTGGAGCAGCTGGCGGACTCCTACCACAACGAGGCCGAGCGCCGCGTGAAGATCCAGCTGGTGCTGGAGGCCATCCGCAGGGCCGAGAACCTCGAGGCGGATGAGGAAGCCATCGAGAAGCAGACCGCGCAGCAGGCCGAGCGCATGGGCCGCGATCTGGAGGACTTCAAGAAGAGCCTGACCGACAGCCAGAAGGACGCCCTGAAGGATGCCGCGGCTGTGCAGAAGACTGTCGACCTGATGATGGCCGACGCCAAGGTCTCCGACAAGCCCGAGGAAAAGCCTGAGGAGAAGAAGGAAGAAACGGAAGACAAGTGATCCGTCTCCCCCGAACTGTATACGCACGTGGAGGCGTCCGGGCGATTGCGTCCAGACGCCTCCATTCTATGAAATACGGAGGTGCACCATGACCCTGATCCCCTATGTCGTGGAGCAGACAAGCCGCGGCGAGCGTTCCTATGATATCTATTCGCGCCTGCTGAAGGACCGCATCGTCTTCCTGGGCGGCGAGATCGACGACACCGTCGCCAACGCCGTCGTGGCCCAGCTCCTCTTTCTGGAAATGGAAGATCCCGACGCCGATATCAGCCTCTACATCAACAGCCCCGGCGGCTCGGTGACCGCGGGCATGGCGATCTACGACACCATGCAGTACATCAAGCCTGACGTCCGCACCGTGTGCATCGGCATGGCGGCCTCCATGGGCGCCTTCCTGCTGATGGCCGGCGCCAAGGGCAAGCGTCTGGCTCTGCCCAACAGCGAGGTCATGATCCATCAGCCCCTCGGCGGCGCCCAGGGCCAGGCCACCGACGTGGCCATCCGCGCCGAATGGCTGGTCCGCACCAAGAAGAAGATGCTCGCCATGATGGCGGACATGACCGGCCAGGAGCTGGAGAAGCTGCAGCGCGACTGCGAGCGGGACTATTTCATGACCGCCCAGGAGGCGCTGGACTATCACATCATCGACGAGATCTATCATCCCCGTCGTGAATCCGCTGAGTGAGGACGAACATGGCAAGAAACACGAACAACGAGCGCTACTGCTGCGCCATCTGCGGCAAGACGGCCGCCCAGGTGCCTCAGATGCTCGCCATCCCCAACGGGCTCTACCTGTGCTCGGACTGCATTGAGGACGCGCACGAGCTGGTGGCGGGCATGGGCTTCGGCCGCGACGAGAAGAAGCGCCGCAGCGGCAGCGCGCACGACGAGAGCGGCGCAGCCGATTTCCTGCGGGAAAGCGATCTGCCGACCCCGAAGGAAATGAAGGCGGCCCTGGACGAGTACGTGATCGGTCAGGATCAGGCCAAAAAGGCCCTGAGCGTGGCGGTGTACAACCACTACAAGCGCATGGAGAGCCGCCCCGACGACGTCGAGATCCAGAAGTCCAACATCCTGTTGGTGGGCCCCACGGGCAGCGGCAAGACCTACCTGGCCCAGACGCTGGCGCGGGAGCTGCAGGTGCCCTTCGCCATCGCGGACGCCACCAGCGTAACCGAGGCCGGCTATGTCGGCGAGGACGTGGAGAACATCCTGCTGCGCCTGATCCAGGCCGCGGACTTCGACATCGAGGCGGCCCAGCGCGGCATCATCTACATCGACGAGATCGACAAGATTTCCCGCAAAACGGAGAACACCTCCATCACCCGCGACGTCAGCGGCGAGGGTGTTCAGCAGAGCCTGCTGAAGATCCTGGAGGGAACCATCGCCTCCGTGCCGCCCCAGGGCGGACGCAAGCACCCGCAGCAGGAAATGATCCAGATCGACACGACCAACATCCTCTTCATCTGCGGCGGCGCCTTCGACGGCCTGCTGCCCATCATCCAGAACCGCGTCGGCAAGAAGAACCTCGGCTTCGGCGCGGAGACCCAGAGCCGCCAGGCGCCGGATGTGACCGGCATCCTGCACCAGCTGCGGCCCGAGGATCTGGTCAAATACGGCTTCATCCCCGAGATGGTCGGCCGTCTGCCCGTGATCGTCACGCTGGACGCGCTGACCCGCCAGTATCAGAGCCTGATCGGGATGGACGGCGTGGACCTGACCTTCACCGAGGAGGCCGTGCACGCCATCGCCCGCAAGGCCATCGCCCAGAACACCGGGGCCCGCGGCCTGCGCTCCGTGGTGGAGGGCGTCATGCTGGACACCATGTATGAGCTGCCCAGCGAGCCCGACGTGGCGGAGTGCATCATCGACGAGGACGCGGTCAACGGCAAGACAGCGCCGAAGCTGATCTACCGCAACGAGCGGAAGGACGCCGACGGCGGCGAGAACGTGCCGCTGAACCACGCCTCCTGAAGCGCGCTGCCCTGACTTTGGGCCGCGGGTTTTCAAATGTTCCCGCGGTCCGGATGATTTGGAGGAATTATGCCCAGGAGAAAAGCTGCAACAGTCTCGCTGCCCCTCGTGGCACTGCGCGGACTGATGGTATTTCCCCACATGGTGCTGAACTTTGACATCGGCCGCAGCAAGTCCGTGCGCGCCCTGGAGATGGCCATGATGAACGATCAGCCCATCTTCCTGGTGGCGCAGAAGGACGCCGGCGAGGAGGATCCCGGCGAGGAAGGCCTGTGCACCGTCGGCACCATCGCGCTCATCAAGCAGGTGATGAACCTGCCTGGCGACGCGGTGCGCGTGCTGGTGGAGGGCGACTGCCGCGGTGTCATCAAGGGACTGACGGACAACGGCGAATACATCAAGGCCCGCGTCGCCCGCTCGGAGGACGAGTGGACGGACGGCGTGGAGCTGGAGGCCCTCATCCGCACAACGCGCGACGCCTTCAACGAATACGCCGAGGCCAGCCAGCGCGTCAGCCGCGAGACCGCGGACACCATCCGCGACGTGGAGGATCCCGGCATGCTGGCGGACGTGATCGCCGCCAACGTGCTGATCCACATGGAGGACCGTCAGAAGGTGCTGGAGGAGCTGGACGTCTCCGCACGCCTGGAGACCCTCAGCCAGATCCTGATGCGCGAAACGGAGCTGGCCGGCATCGAGAAGCAGGTGCAGGCCCGCATCAAGAAGCAGGTCGAAAAGAACCAGAAGGACTACTACCTGCGCGAGCAGATCAAGGCCATCCAGACGGAGCTGGGCGACAACGACGGCACCGAGGTGGAAGAGCTGCGCGAGCGGATGGAGAAGACGCCCCTCAACGAGGAGGCCCGCAAAAAGTGCGAGAAGGAGATCGAACGCCTCTCCCACATGGCGCCGGGCACCCCGGAGGTCGGCATCAGCCGCACCTACATCGAGTGGATTCTGGATCTCCCCTGGGGCGTCACCACGGAGGACAACCTGGATCTCAACCGCGCCCGCAAGGTGCTCTCGCAGGATCACTACGGCCTGGAGAAGGTCAAGGAGCGGATCATCGAATACCTGGCTGTCCTGCACATGAAGCAGGACATGCGGGGCCCGATTCTGTGCTTCGTGGGTCCGCCCGGCGTCGGCAAGACCTCCATCGTCCGTGCGATCGCCGAGGCGGTGGGCCGCAAGTTTGTGCAGATGTCCCTGGGTGGCGTGCGCGACGAGGCGGAGATCCGCGGCCATCGGCGCACCTACCTGGGCGCGATCCCGGGCCGCATCATCTCCTCGCTGAAGCAGGCCGGCACCATGAACCCGGTCTTCCTCTTCGATGAGATCGACAAGATGGGCGCGGACGTGCGCGGCGATCCGGCCAGCGCCATGCTGGAGGTGCTGGACGCCGAGCAGAACAACGCCTTCCGCGACCACTACATGGAGCTGCCCTTCGACCTGAGCAAGGTGATGTTCATCACCACGGCGAACACGGTGGACTCCATCCCGGCTCCCCTGCTGGACCGCATGGAGATCATCGAGGTGCCCTCCTACACCGAGGAGGAAAAGCTGCAGATCGCCCGCCGCCACCTGCTGCCCAAGCAGATCAAGGCCCACGGCCTGCAGCCCAAGTCCGTGCGCATCAGCGATAACGTGATGCGCCAGCTCATCGAGGGCTATACCCGCGAGGCCGGCGTGCGCACCCTCGAGCGCACCATCGCACGGGTCATCCGCAAGAGCGCCGTGACGATGCTGGACACCGGCGTGAAGTCGGTCACCGTGACCGAAAAGGTGCTGCACGCGGATCTCGGCGCTGTGCGCTTCACCCGCGAGATGCCCGAGAAGGAACCGCGCGTGGGTATCGTCAACGGCCTGGCCTGGACCAGCGTCGGCGGCGAGCTGCTGGAGGTGGAGTGTGCCACCATGCCCGGCAAGGGGAACCTGAAGCTGACGGGCCAGCTCGGCGACGTGATGAAGGAATCCGCGGAAGCGGCCTTCACCTGGGTGCGCGCCCACTCGTCCCAGCTGGGCCTGGCGGACAGCTTCTACCAGGAGAAGGATATCCACATCCATGTGCCGGAGGGCGCGGTGCCCAAGGACGGCCCCTCGGCGGGCGTCACCATGACCACGGCCCTCGTCTCCGTCTTCACGGGCAAGCCGGTGCGCCAGGACGTCGCCATGACCGGCGAGATCACCCTGCGCGGCCGCGTGCTGCCCATCGGTGGCCTGAAGGAGAAGACCCTCGCGGCCTACCGGGCTGGCATCCGCACGCTGGTCATCCCCAAGGAGAATGTGAAGGACCTGGAGGATATCCCCCCACACGTGCTGAGCGTTTTCAGGATCATCGCCGTGGAATTCATCGACGAGGTGCTGAAGGCGGCCCTTGTGCAGGACTCGAAGGCGGAAGGCTGACGGACGGGGCAAAGAGGCCGGAAAGCGCAAATTTTCAAGAAAAATCAAGGTTTTTTCGACCTAAAGGGATTGACAATTGCCACGCTGTCTTATATAGTATAGAAGTTCCATTTGGATCAAGGAGGAAAATGAAAATGAACAGGAATGAACTCATCACTCAGGTTGCTCAGGCTGCTGGTCTCACCCGCAAGGACGCTACCGCTGCCGTCGCTTCTGTTTTCGAGGCTGTCAGCAATGCGCTCGCCGCTGGCGACAAGGTTTCCCTGCCCGGCTTCGGCACCTTCGAGGTGCGTGAGCATGCCGCCCGCACTGCCCGCAATCCCCGCACCGGTGACGCCATCGAAGTGCCCGCCTCCAAGGCGCCCGCTTTCAAGCCCGGCAAGACCCTGAAGGACGCTGTGAACAAGTAATTCTTGTTTTGTCCAGGACCCGCTCTGACACAAGGAGCGGGTTCTTTTTTTGCGCCCGGAAGCCGGGTATTCATGACAATTGCGTGAATTTTGATCAAGTTGTTTCTTTTGGCATCAATTAGGCCTTTTCTTTTGGTCTTTTTCATGGTATAATCACGACAATTGGAACATTTCGGGATCACTGCGGTTCGCCGGAGCCGGAATCATCCCGTCGTTTCGGTCAATTCAAGCAAGGAGGAACGTATCATGGCTGAGTTTTTGACAGGCAATATCCGTAACATCGCCCTCATGGGGCATGGCGGCGAGGGCAAGACCACGCTGACCGAGGCAATGCTCTACGCCGCGCATATTGTGGATCGCCAGGGCAGAGTGGAGGACGGCAACGCGACCACGGACTTCGATCCCGAAGAGGTCAAGCGCCACATCTCCATCTCCGCCGCCATCGCTCCCGTTGACTGGAAGGAAAAGACCATCAACGTGATCGACGTTCCCGGATATTTTGATTTCCTCGGCGAGACCGCCGGTCCCCTGCGCGTCGTCGAGACCGTGGGCATTGTGGTCAGCGCCGTGACCGGCCTGAGCGTCGGCGCGGAGAAAGCCTTCACCGCCGCGACCAAGGCGAACACCTGCCGGATGTTCATCGTCAACCAGATGGACCGCGACAACGCGAGCTTCGACAACACCTTCAAAGAGCTGCACGAGCACTGCGGCTCCAGCGTGGTGCCGGTGCTGCTGCCCCTGGGCGAAGGCCCCAAGTTCCGCGGCGTGGTGAACGTACTGGAGCAGAAGGCCTACGAGGGCGCCTATGATAAGAGCAAGGAAGTGCCGCTGCCCGAGGAAATGAAGGGCAAGGTGCAGGAAGCGCTGGAGTACCTCACCGAGCAGGCTGCCGCCGCCGATGACGACCTGATGATGAAGTATCTCGAGGGCGAGGAGCTGACCCACGACGAGATTTTGAGCGGCTTCCACAAGGGCATGAAGGACGGCAGCATCGTGCCGGTGTGCGCCTGCTCCGCGCTGACCGGCGTAGGCATCGCCCGCCTGCTGGACCTGATCACCAAGTACATGCCTTCCCCCGCGCACCTGGGCCTCACCCACAAGGGTGTCAACCCGGCCACCGGCGAGGAAGTCTCCCGCACCAGCCATGACGACGAGCCCTTCTCCGCTTTCGTCTTCAAGACCATCGCTGACCCCTATGTGGGCAAGCTGAGCCTGTTCCGCATCTTCTCCGGCAAGCTGACCACCACCACCCAGCTGTACAACGTCAACAAGGAAAAGCTCGAGAAGTCCAACGCCATCTATATCCTGCGCGGCAAGAAGCAGATCCCGAAGCAGCTGCTGCACTCCGGCGACCTGGGCGCTCTGGCCAAGCTGCAGTTCACCTCCACGGGCGACACCCTGTGCGATCCGAACAACCCGATCAAGTATCCCGACCTGGTGTTCCCGGACGCCTGCCTGAGCAAGGCCGTCTACGCCGCCAAACAGGGCGAGGAAGACAAGGTCTTCGGCGGCCTGAACCGTCTGATCGAGGAAGACTGCTCGCTGCGCCTGGAGAAGAACACCGAGACCAACGAGACCCTGCTCTCCGGTCTGGGCGAGATGCACCTGGACGTGGTGAAGAACAAGCTCGAATCCAAGTTCGGCGCGAAGTGCGTGCTGTCCGATCCCAAGATCCCCTATCGTGAGGCCATCCGCAAGAAGGTCTCCGTGGAAGGCCGCCACAAGAAGCAGACCGGCGGTCACGGCCAGTTCGCCGACGTGTGGATCGAGTTCTCCCCCATCCTGGACAAGGAAGTCGATTTCGAGTTCGAGGATGCCGTGGTTGGCGGCGCCGTGCCGCGCAACTTCATCCCGTCGGTTGAAAAGGGCCTGCGCGAGAACATCGTGCACGGCGTCCTGGCGGGCTATCCGATGGTGCACCTGCACGCCAAGCTCTTTGACGGCGGCTATCACCCGGTGGACTCCTCCGAAATGGCCTTCAAGACCGCTGCCCGCATTGCCTACAAGAAGGGCTGCATGGATGCCAACCCTGTGCTGCTTGAGCCCATCCTCCACGTGGAGATCATGGTGCCCGACGAGTACATGGGCGACATCATGGGCGACATCACCAAGCGCCGCGGCCGCATCATCGGCATGAGCCAGCACGACGGCATGCAGCTGGTGGAAGCCGAAGCGCCCCAGGGCGAAATGTCCAAGTACGCCACCGACCTGCGCTCCATGACGCAGGCCCGCGGCTCCTTCACCACCCGCTTCGAGCGCTATGAGGAAGTGCCGAAGGATGTGGCGGATAAGATCATCGCTGCGGCCGAGAAGACCGACGACGACGATGACGAATAATACCCTCTCCCTGCGCAAAACGCAGAGATAAGAGAAAGACCCGGATGGAAGCGATTCCGTCCGGGCTTTCTTTCCAACCGACCAGCGAACAGGAGGTTCAATCCGTGAGCCAACCGAATGGCAATTCCGACATCATCGCCCGCCAGTACATGGACCGTCTGATCATCGAGGAGCGCGTGCTGGGCTCCATTCAGCCCACCACCAGGGTGCGCTGGCCGTCGGCATGGACGTGGGGCGCGCCTTCATCGCGGCCACCCGTCTCCCGTTCTTTGTCAAGGACGTTCTCAGCGTTCGCGACGCGCTGACCGCGCGGCAGCTGGGTGCGGCCGGCGTCATTGTCGGCCATCACCACAACCGGATGACCTGGGCTCCCCCGCCGGTTTACCTGATCCGGGAGATCCGCAAGGCCGTCGGCAAAGACCTGATCCTCATCGCCGACGGCGGCATCGAGGACGGCTACGACGCCTTCAAGGCGCTGGCCCTGGGTGCGGACATGGTCAGCGTCGGCCGTTCGCTCATGCAGCCCTACGAGGCGGAGGGCCCTGCCGGGGTCGCGGCGAAGCTTCGCGCCATGACGACGGAGCTGGCCTCCATCATGTACCGCACGGGCTCGGAGCGCGTGGACAGCATCGATCCCGGTGTGATTCATGAAGCCTGAAGACCACCCTGCCCATACGGACAGGGTGCTTTTGCGGTCTTGTGTTTGTGTCAGACCATCTGCTCCGGATGGAACACTTCGTCGAAGCGCTCCGCGGTCAGGAAGCCCAGCTTCACACAGGCCTCCTTCAGGGAGATGTCCTCCTTGAAGGCGAGCTTCACGGTCTTGGCGGCGTTCTCGTAGCCGATGTAGGGGTTCAGCGCCGTCACCAGCATCAGGGAGTTGTGCAGGTTGTCCCGCATCTTCTCCCGGTTGGCCTTGATGCCCACCGCGCAGTTGTCCGTGAAGGAGCAGATCGACTCCGCTAGCAGACGGACAGACTGCAGGAAATTGTAGGCCATGACGGGCATGAACACGTTCAGCTCAAAGTTGCCCTGGGAGGCGGCCAGGCCGACGGCCACGTCGTTGCCCATGACCTGCACGGCCACCATGGTGACCTGCTCGCACTGGGTCGGGTTCACCTTGCCCGGCATGATGGAGCTGCCCGGCTCGTTCTCCGGGATGCTGATTTCGCCGAGGCCGCAGCGCGGGCCGGAGGCCAGCCAGCGCACGTCGTTGGCGATCTTCACCATGTCGGCGGCCATGGCCTTCACGGCGCCGTGGGCAAAGGTCATCTCATCCTTCGAGGTCAGCGCGTGGAACTTGTTGCTCGCGGTGACAAAGGCCTTGCCGGTCAGCTGAGAAATCTCCTTGGCGGATTCCTCCGCAAAGCCCTTCGGGGCGTTGAGGCCCGTGCCCACCGCCGTACCGCCCAGGGCAAGCTCCTTCAGGGGGCCTGCCGCCAGCTTCACCAGCTCCACGTCGCGCTCCAGGGAGGTGCGCCAGCCGCTGATCTCCTGGGAGAAG